>JACQVT010000489.1 GCA_016209665.1 Planctomycetota bacterium
GGGGGGAACGGTCTGGGAATGCGAACGGTAACTTCCGACGGGATCAGGGTTTTCGAGCTTTCGGGGGCCGTGCCGTTGGTCCGTCTCGCGGCGACCGCCGCACCAGTCGACACGGTGATGGAGGGTGTTCAGGCCCTTCTCGAACGCGCGGGACAGGGCGATTGGGCGGGGTCGGTCGTGTACAACTGGGAGGGAGAGGCCTCAGCGGCGTCAGTGCTGGGTGGGGGAGGGCAGGTGACGTATGTCCGGCCGACAGGGGGGCATTTGAACGCCGACGTTCGCTCGGAGGGGCCTGAATTGCTGGTTTTCAACGAATCCTACGATCCCGGCTGGCGGGCCAGCGTGAATGGGGCGGCGGCGAAGGTTCTGCGGGTCAACGCGGTGGTGCAGGGCGTGGTGGTGCCGGCTGGACGTTCACGGGTCGAATTCCGCTATCGGCCGCGGGGGTTGGTGGGGGGGGCGATGGTGTCGGCGGGGGCTATCATCCTGCTGGCGGTGGGCTTCGGGAGGCGAGCGGCACGTGGACGGCCGCCACAACCGCAAACCGCACGGGACGTATAAGTCTGAGGATCGGGCCGGCGTGAGGTGACGGCAGGCCGCCTATCCCGGCGGAGCTTGACAGGATGGCGACCCGAACGGCGTCTGTACTCACAGGGGACCCAAGAACCGCCGATAGTTCTCGAACAGTCCAGAGACGAGCCAACGAAACGGGAGGTTTATCGATGAAGGTGGTTGCAAAATCTACGCGACGTCTGGCACTGCTGATGGCAGCGGTCTTCTCGATCGCCTGGCTGGCGCCGACCGGCAGCCGGCCGGCGATGGCGGCCGAAACCGCGGCCGAAGCGGTAACACCGCAAGACCTTGCCCGGATCGACGCGATCTCGGCGGCTTTCCGGGCGGTGATCAAGGGCGTCAAGCCGACGGTGGTCCAGATCGAGCTGACCAAGGAGCAAAAGCAGCCTCGGCGTCAGCGGATCGATCCGGAGGACCTCCCCGAGCCGTTCCGCGACCTGTTCCGGGACTTCGGTGGGATGATGCCCCGGAACCCGACTCCTCAGCAGGGTTTGGGCAGCGGGGTGGTCATCGACGCGGAGGAGGGATACATCCTGACCAACAACCACGTTGTGGGCGGCAGCAGAGAGGAGGTGGAAGGCAAGGATGAGAAGGAAGATAGCGAAGGCGTCCGGCTCGACGTGACGTTGGGCGGGGGCAGACGGGTCGAGGCCACGATCGTCGGCCGGGACCCGAAGACGGACGTGGCCCTGATCAAGATCAAAGATTCGCACCTGGATCTGCTGAAGAAGGAAAGCTACAAACTCCAGGCCGCAAAGCTCGGCGACAGCACGAAGATGGACGTGGGAGACTGGGTGCTGGCGATCGGCGCGCCGTTCGGTTGGGCGGAGACGGTGACGCAGGGGATCATTTCGGCGAAGGGCCGCAGCAACGTGGGCGTGGCCGGCATCGAGGACTTCATCCAGACGGACGCGGCGATCAACCCGGGCAACAGCGGCGGCCCGCTGGTGAACATGCACGGCGAGGTCATCGGGATCAATACCGCCATCGCGACCAGCGGGCTGGCCCGCGGATATATGGGGGTGGGATTCTCGATCCCGACGGAGATCATCAAGCAGATCCTGCCGGACCTCAAGGCCGGGCGGGCGATTGTGCGCGGCTACCTGGGGGTGGCGATCAGCGGGCTGGAACAGAAGCCGGGACTGGCCCAGACCTTCGGCCTGACGGAGGACCGCGGCGTGGTAGTGGAGGAGGTGGGGCCGGACACGCCAGCGGAGAAGGCGGGGCTGAAGCCCGACGACGTGATCCTGGCCATCGGGGACACCAAGATCGAGTCGGTGCCGCAGTTGCAGGGCCTGGTGGCCCGCACCGAACCGGGCGAGACGATTCGTCTGGCGGTTTGGCGCGACGGCAAGAGGATCGCGATCCCGGTGAAGATCGAGGCACAGCCGGGCGACTTCTATGCGGCCCGTAACTGGCTGCGCGGCGGGCGAGGACGTGACGGCGGCGGCGGTGACAACGACGAGGCGGGAACGAAGATCGAGTCGGTGGGGATGACGGTGGCCAAGGCGACGCCCGAGCTGGCGAGGAAGTACGGTTGGGACCCCGACGAGGTCGAGGGCCAGTTGATCGTGACCGAGGTGGAACCGCTGGGCGAGGCGGGGTCACTGCGAATCTCGGAGGGGGACATCATTCTGAGCGTGCAGGGAGAGCCGATGAAGTCCACCAGCGGGCTGAAGAAGGCCCTGAGTCCCGAGGCGTTGGAGAAGGGCGTGCGGCTGCAGGTGCGGAGCGAACTGACGACGCGGACGATTCCGCTGCGGGTGACGCCGTAGGGATCGCGTCGGAGCGGTTTCAGAAAGCATGTAGCGTCCGGCGCCGTCGCCGGACGTCTTCTGGCAGGCGTGGGGCAACGGCCGGCGGGGGGCGCCGACCGCCAGAGAACCTGTCGAACTGCCGTAGTCAGCGTTTCTTGCCGCGGAGGAACACGTCGAGCCGCTCGAACATGTCGTTGCGGGCCTGCGGCGAGCTGTCGAGGAAAGTGAGCATGGCCGCGGCGACTACCTTTTCCTTGACGTAGCCCGACTTGAAACACTCCCGGTCGAACGCGGAGACGAGTTTGCCGGGGAGATAATAAGATCGTTTGGGCTTCTCCATGTGAATGATAACCTCGATTGAATTGAGGACACCTGCGGCCGGTGTCCGCGGACATCGCGCCTGCTACCGCCGTTCAGCGGCGTATTATGGCCGATGGCACGGCGGCTGTCCACCGGCACGCTCATTGACTTAGTCGCCCCCGGGCATATAATCGCGGCGCTTTCAAGAGCGGCGGCGAGGGCGGTTTGCTGGCGCGGCTCACCCTTGCGGTAGTCACGAATCACGGGACAACCAAGGCCCGAGAGGTCCGGTGCTTTGCGCGATTCCGATCGGTTGCATGGGGGAAGCCTGCTCATCGCAGCGTTGTTGGCCGCGCCGGGGGCGGCCCAGGTGGCCCCGCTGGTGCCGCTGGGCGACGCGAAGGCCGAGGAAGCGATGCTTCCGGCGGGGATCAGCCGCAACAAGCCGGAGCTGTTCGGGCAGTACGTCCACGTCTGGGCCCTCGATGACGGCACCCACGTGATCCAATACTACGGCGACTTTACCCTGCACCTGGGGGCCCGGCGGCTGGCCAGCCGCGACGCGGTCATCTGGGCGGCCAGGACGCGGTGGAAGGAGCTGACGTACTACCACTACGACGTGTTCCTGTCGCAGGAGGCGACCGTGCGGGACGCCGCGGGCACGGTGAGCAGCGGGGCCACGCTGTTCGTGACGTTCAACAGCTTCCAGCCGCCGGACCTGGAGATGGACGCCGATTCGGCGGAGCCGTCGGCGGACACCACGCTGTACCTGGAGGCCTGGCGGGTCCGTCAGCAGATCCTGGCCGGTCAGCGGGAAGAGGGTGAGCCGGGCGAGATGTCGGTCGTGGACCTTGACCGACAGCGGGCCGGCAAGGCGGTCAAGCCGCGCCCCATCGTTCGATACCGCTCGACGCAGCCGGCGACCATCGACGAGAAGAACGGGACGATCACCATCGCCGGCGACGTTTACCTGTCGCAGGGGCTGGTGGAGAGCGGGGAATTCGTCGAGATTCGGGCGAACGCGGCGGTTCTGTTCCTGGTGAAGGAGGAGCCCAGGCCGGCGGGGGCCGAGAAGGACGTGCTGGCGCCGGAGGGGTCGAAGGAGTCGATGCCGGGTCCGGGCGGCGTTCGAGCGCCCGGGGCGGGGGGGCCGTTCGGAGGTATCGGGGGCGGTCTGGGTGGGGGGGGGCCGGCGGGGGCGGCGGTCGCGGGGACGTACCTGAGGGGCGACGTGGTGCTGACC
>JACQVT010000490.1 GCA_016209665.1 Planctomycetota bacterium
CATGTGGATGTCGTTTACCTTGACGATCACTTGTTCCTGGTCAAAACTCACCACCGTGCCCAGGCTACCGTTGACCAGGACCGGAGGGGAAATGTTCGCGCACACCAGAACGCGAGCGCCCACCTTGACCTCTACGCTCTCGGGGACTGGCCCATTTCCCCAGTCCTCCGGCCAGTCTTCCTTGGTGGCGAGATACGTCCCCTTAGGACCAGGCAATCGGTTGAATTTGGCTGTGTTGATGCCACTCGCGCGCTGGTTAGTGGTCACCAACGAGACGCCCCCCTCCGGTGTCTCTGGAGCCACCCGGGAGTTCAGGAGTGCGAAGTCCTCCGGCTGCATCCGGCCCTCGCGGAGTCGTGCCAGAGAAGTGACAAAGCTCTCCTCCTGATGGGTTTGCCGAAAGATGCGTTTCAACGTGACGCGTTGGAACCGACTGCACCTGAATGCGTGAGCGTCATAAAACCACGGAGACTCCCAACCCTCCTCCCATTGGCCGTTGAATGCTGGCAGAACCTCATCATCGACGATGGGCGGAAGCTGCAGTACATCTCCGAACAAGCCGATTTGGACGCCACCGAAGGGTTCGCCCGGTCGTGGGCCTTCGTCACGCAGCCGCGCATCGATGGCATCGAACACGTCCGCTCGGAGCATCGATACCTCATCAATCAGCAAAGCCTCCAGTCCTCGAAAGGCCTGACGCCTAGCCTCCGCTTGTTCCGGGCCTTCCTGGCGGAGCTGCAGACCGTTGCGTCGCTGCAAGCCCAGACTGAGCCCGAGGAAGCTGTGAATCGTTTTCCCGCCCGCCTGTCGAGCAGCCAAACCCGTCGGCGCAAGTACCTGAACACGCTTGCGTGCGCTCTGGACGAGCCGTTGAAGCAGCATGCTCTTGCCCGTACCCGCACTACCGAGGACAAGGAAGTTCTGACCAGTGCTACAAAGAAGCTCGACGCGCCTCGATTCGTCCGTCGACTGAGATGGTGTGGGATTCTCCGCCAAGGTCCATCTCCTCAAGAACCGAATTGCAGCGGCTCCTCGCGTTCGCTGCCTGATGACCGCCGCACCTCGCTATTCTTGGCCCGCGTTCATCAGCGGTTCCATCTCTGTCTTCACTGGCCGAGGCCGCGGGGCACCTCATAGAGCGGGGCCATCGAGCCGATGAGCATGGCGACGATGACACCCGTGGCGAGCACGGCGGCGGCCAGGGCCAGGGCGGCCAACAGCGGCCGACACGGCTTGAACATGATCGCTGCAATACCCAGCAGCAGGCCCGGCACGGGCAGCATCGGGAGTTCAGCCTGGTATTCGAGCCCCTTGAGCACCCACGGAGCGGGCGTAACGTTCATCCCGTGGAGCGTCTCGGCAAGCTTGGGCAAGGCCATCCGGCTCAGCACGATGGCCGCTCCGATCGCCACGACCGAAATGGCGATCGCCTTGGCGGCCAGAAACAACGACCACTTCTCACTTCTCACTTCTCACTTCGGACGCTTCTTTCCCGGCTTGCCCCCGCCGCTTGGCTCGAACGTGAACGCGGCCGGACACAGCTTGTTCAACGTGCACTCGAGGCACTTGGGCTTTCGGGCCTGACAGATCCCCCGGCCGTGCCAGATCAGCGCATGCCCGGTGAACGTCCATTCCGGCTGGGGCAGCACCTGCATCAGGTCCTGCTCGATCTTGACCGCGTCCTTCTCGTCCTTGCTGGTCCAGGTCAGGCCGAGCCGATGGGCCAGTCGGCCCACGTGCGTGTCGACAACCACGCCCTCGTTCTTGCCGAACCAGGTGCCCAGCACGACGTTGGCCGTCTTGCGGGCGACGCCCGGAAGCTCGATCAGCTCTTCCATCGTCTGTGGTACCTGGCCGCCGAACCGCTCGGCGATCGCCTTGCAGGCCCCGATGATACTCCGGGTCTTGTTCCGGAAGAAACCGGTCGTGTAGATGATCTTTTCCACTTCGGCCGGCTCGGCGGCGGCGAGGTCGGCAGCGGTGGGATACCGGCCGAACAGGACGGGCGTGACCTTGTTGACCGTCTCGTCGGTGGACTGGGCGGACAGGATGGTGGCGATCAGCAACTGCAGCGGGTCGTCGTGGCGGAGGGCGCAGGTCGCGTCGGGATACAGCTTCCTGAGTCCCGCGATGATCTTCTCCGCGCGCTTACGTCGGGCCTGGATCGTCCCGCCAGGTCGCGTCGGTGGTGGCGACCCGCGGCTCTTTGCCGAACCACGCTTCGGTTTTTTCGTGGGCATTGTGTCGTCCTGTTCAGCACGCAGAACCGCCGTCCCGCCGTCGTCGCACGCCGGCATTCGACGAGGGTGCTATCTCACTCCGGCCTGCTGGCGATCCGTCTGACGAAGTCCGAGCCAATCGTCGGCGCTCCTTTCAGGTACCCCAACGAAGCCAGGAACCGATCGGCATGAGCCATCGTCTCCACGAAGTATCGCGATTGATCCGGGCTTCTCAAGTTGAAGAAGCCGTGTCCCTGTCCATCGAAGCCGACCAATTCGCAACGATTCCCGGCCGCTCTCATCGCCTCGCGGAAGGCCTCGATCGACGCGTAGGGGATCAGGGAGTCGCTTTTGCCGTGAAAGATGATCGTCGGCGGCAGGCCCGAGCGCAGGTGATCCATGGGCGACAGGTTGACCGGGTCGGTCCCCGCCCGGGCCAACAACCCCTGGGTCCGCTCCGCCGGGTCCTTGCCTTTGAACTTCTCGAGCGTCAGATCAAGCGGCGGATTGAACAGAACCAGTGCCTTGGGCCGACAACTGACTGTCTTGGCGTTGTCGCTCGAGATGTCTTCCAGGCATGCGGTGGCTGCGGCGAGATGGCCGCCCGCCGATCCGCCCCCCGCCGCGATCCGATCGGGGTCGATCCCGAGCCGCCCGGCATTGGCGCGGATCCATCGGACGGCCGACTGGGCATCGGCGACACAGTCCACGACCCGGGCCTGCTGCCGGTCGTAAACCCGATAATCGGCGCTGATGGCCACCATCCCCCGGCTGGCCAGATACCGGCACTGCGGAACGAATTGCCCCGGTGAGCCCGACTTCCAGCCCCCACCGAAGAAGAACACGATCGCCGGCCGGCGACCACCACCCTCGCGGCTCTCCGATCGGAACACGTACAGCTTCAGATCAACGTCCCCGATCGTCTTGTAGATCTCACTCTGCGCTCCGTCGAGCCCGTCGGGGGCGGGCCGTGACCGCGCGGCATTGGCGCTGTCTCGCGGCTTCCGCTTCGTCTGCGCCGCTTGTGTATGGACACAGACTCCCACCACGACGATCAGGACCCAGGCCGTCCGCGAACGCATCTGCATCACGCTGACTCCTTTTGGGTTCTTGCCCTACCCGATCTCCCAACTCTGCCCCGGCTCGGGGATCGCGACGTTCGCGCAGCCCGCCTGTCGCATCGAATCGGCCAGCTTTTCGGCCTGGTCGATTTCGCCGTGGACCAGGAATGCCTGGCGGACCGTACCCGCCAGCGGCCGAACGGCGTCCAGCAACTCTTTCGCGTTGGCGTGGGCGCTGAAGCCGTTGAGCACCTCGACCTTGGCCCGTACCTGGTAGATCTCGCCGAAGATCTTCACCTCGCGAACCTTCTCGACGAGCCGGCGGCCCAGCGTATTAGCGGCTTGGTAGCCGACGATGAGCACCGTGTTGTTGGGGTTCTCGATGTTATTCTTGAGGTGGTGCAGGATGCGGCCCACTTCGCACATTCCGCTGGCCGAGATGATGATCATCGGCTCGCGGCGGTCGTGCAGGGCCTTGCTCTGCTCGACGTCGCCGATGTATTCGCAGCCGTCGCAGGCGAACATGTCGCCGGTCACTCGGCGGAGGGCCTCGGCTTCTCGGTCGTACACCTCGGGGTGCCGGCGGAACACCTCCGTCGCGTGCAGAGCCAGCGGGCTGTCGACGATCACCGGGACGGGCTTGTGAATCCTGCCCTCTCGGAGGAGCAGATGATAGTCGTAGACGATCACCTGGGTCCGTCCCACCGCGAACGACGGGATGATGACCTTGCCGCCGCGGGCAACGGTCTCGTTGACGTTCTCGGCCAACTGGTCGCGGGCCCCGGGGGGTTCGGGCGTCACGCGGCCGCCGTAGGTGCTTTCACAGATCAGGTAGTCGCACTCGGGCAGCGGTTCGGGATCGCGCAGGATCTCCATGCCCGCCCGACCGCGGTCGCCGCTGAACGTCACGCGGATGCTGCCTTGGCCGTTGCCGCGGTCGATGTCCACGCTCACGCTGGCCGACCCGAGCATATGGCCCGCCTCGACAAAGCGGGCTCGCACGCCGGGCAGGACCTCGAACGGCCGATCCATCGGCCGGGGTTGCAGCAGCCGCACCGCTGCCTTGGCGTCTTCCAGGTCGTACAACGGGTCGATCGGCGGATCGCCCCGGCGGACGCGCTTCTTATTCCAGTAGACCGCATCTTCCTGTTGGATGTGGGCGGAGTCGGCCAGCATGATGTCCACGAGGTCGCACGTCGGCGGCGTGGCATAGATCGGACCCTCGAAGCCGTCGCGGACCAGGCGCGGCAGCTTGCCGCAGTGGTCGATGTGGGCGTGCGAGAGGACGACGGCGTCGATCTTGCCCGGCGGGCAGGGGAACGAGGCGTTCTTGGCGTTGGCCTCGCTGCGTTTGCCCTGGAACAGTCCGCAATCCAGGGCGATGGTGTGGCCGTCCACTTCCAGCAGGTGCATGGACCCCGTGACTTCCCGTGCCGCCCCGTGGAACCGCAATCGCACCGCCATAACGCTCCCTTTGAATCAATCGGGCCGGCGACGATGCACCGGCTTGCGACAAATGATACCTCATGACCCGGTGAAACCAAGACCGTGGTCGGTCCGCGGGTATAGGGTGGCGGATGACGGCACCGGACGGCCTCGAAGGAGAGAACCCGAGCGAGTCACCGATTCAGCACGAGCAACTTGTAGAGATGCCAGGCATACAGCCCCAGGGTGACCGTGCCCGCGGCAGTGATGAGGGTGAGACCTACCGCCACTGCGAGACAGCCGATCGAGGGACGGCGTTGATTTGCGGCAGCCATGGAACGACGCCCCATCGTGCTCCCATAACAGTGTATCACATCTGTGGCGCAACGGGAGCTGAATAGCCGTTTTCGACGCCTTGATTGAATGAAGAGGATCGCACTTGTCGCGGCACATCAGTCACCCTGCCCTGATTCGTTCCTCACCAGCGGCACAGGGGGTCGGCGGATCGCCCCTGGCCACTAAAGCATCGCTGAAAGATGGCGAAGTCCATCTGGTCCACGTCGACGTCGCTGTCCAGTCGGGTGTCGAGGCAGTCGGACAGCCATTGAGGGATCGCAGGCCCGGTGGCACAGTCGCGGAAGTGGTCGAAGTCGGCGGCGTCCACGTCGCCGTCGCGGTCGAAATCGGCCGGCACCGGCCAGCCGCGCGTGCCGACGAGACCAGCCGGGTAGCGCATGTCCACCGTCTGCTCGAACGCCGTGAATAAATCATTCGGATCGCCCAGCGGATATCCCTCGCCAAGGTAGTACTCCACCGAGAACGGGTTCCAGATGCCGGTGTTCTGCTGGTTGGAGTCGTACACGAACCAGGTCATCCCGATGATGTTGTGGTGGCCTAGCCCCTGGTTCCACGTGTTCACGTCGGCGAAGGCCTCGCGGCAGAACGCGGCGGCGGCTGCCTCCTCGGTGAGGTTGCCGGGCTGAGCGTAGATGCCCATCTCGGTCATGTACACCGGCCGGTCGCGAAGGCCCTTCGCGTCGATGACCTGCAGTTGTGAGGCAAACTGATCGTGGAAACTGATCCACATGCGGGCGTAAGCGTGAATCGCGAAGCCGTCGATCTCCTCGTGCGGCACGGCGTCGATCGCCTCGGCCAGCCAGTCGTTGCTGGTCGGGTTCGGCGCCACCGGTGTAAACAGGACGACGTGCGGGCCGAGCCGGCTCGATCGGGCACTGGTATGAATGGCGTTCCGCACGCTTCGATAGATGGCGGCATAGTCCGCCGGTGGAATGGTGCCGTCGGGCCAGTGCTCGTAGGCGCCGATGTGGTTGGGCTCGTTACCGATAACCCAGATGTGGCAAAAATCCGCCAGCGTGTTGACGAGGTCGACCACTGCCGCCGGCCATCCCGGCGAGTCGGGATTGCCTGGTGCCGGCACGGTCTCCGACCAACGGTAGTCGACTCGAGTGATCACGGTCATGTTCTGCTGCGTCGCGAGGTGGGCGTAGAGAGGGAGGATGTACCACGGCCCCCAGAAGTATCCCTCGTGCGTGAGCAGCGTTTCAAGGTCCCAGCCGCCGTAGGCCGGGCAGTCCAACAGCGTCGCGGGCGTCTGGTCGATCGACTGGCCCTGCGTGTAGCCCCACCAGTGGATGCCGTATAGCGCGGCGGAGTCCGCACGTCCGATCGAGTTCGCTGCCAGCGCAACCACCAACATCACGCTGCCGGCTGGACACCTGCCCCTGATTTCGATACCGGCTGATCTCACCGAGAAGCCCCCCACCGTCGCCCCCGCGGGCATATGATCGACGTGTCCCGATTATAACGTCCCGGGCCGGTGGCCCGGCGTGCGAAACCACCGGAAATTGACGCCGTGGCGGCGCGAAGCTAGCATCCCTGCCTGTTTGGGAGAGCGTGGCTCAGGGGCAGCAGGTGGACGTCAAGCCGATCTTCATCGTGGGGCCGCCAAGGACGGGCACGACACTCCTGGGCCGACTGCTGGCCGGCGGGGACCACGTGCTTTCGCTCAGCGAGCCGTTCCATCTCAACGACCTGCTGCCGCACTGGCTGCTGAGGCGGTTCTATCACGACCTGCAGCGAAAAAGCCGGCTCCAGCGGATGCCCCTGCCGCCGATGCAGTCCTCCGAGGAGTATTTCCAGTTCCTCCAGCAGATGGCTCGGGCCAACGACATGCGGTTCCTGGTCATGAAGGAGGTCTTCCACGAGCTGGAGATCAACCCGCCGTTCGCCAACTTCGGCTTGCTGGACGGCATGGCCGCCCGGGGCGTGCCGATCCTGGCCATCGTGCGGCACCCGTGGGACGCGGCGGCCTCGACGGTGCGGCTGCTGCGGCGGCTGTTCTTCGGGATCGTGGGCAACGCCGTGCGGTTCTGCTGGCCGACGATCCCGCGGTGGACGTGCAGCGACGAGATCGTGCGCTGGAGCGCGAAGAACTGGAGCCACTTCGTCGACTGGACCCGCGACCGGCGGTTGTTCGTGGTCCGCTATGAGGACCTCGTCCGCTCGCCCGCGGATTCGCTGAGCCGCATCTGCGAGTACACCGGCGTGCCGTTCGACCCGCGGATGCTCGAGCACCATCGGCATCGAGCCAAGGTCTTCGGGGGCATCGGTGCCCCGGAGGTGTTGTTCCGCCGCGCCAAGCCCGTCAACGCCCGCTCGGTCGGCAAGGGCCGCAGCCTTACCCGCGAGCAGCGCGAGCTGATCCGCGAAATCTGCGGCGACTGCCCGGCCGATCTGCAGTACGATCTGAACGGGTGTCGCTGATCGTCACATCCCTGGGTACAGCGTTTCGTTGTATAACGTGGGCAAAAGCAGCGGGCGAGTGTTGGCGTAGATGCACAAGCCCCGCGGGCCGAAGATCAGGATCTCGTCACGACAGTCGCCCCAGACATCCGCGGCGGTAGCATAGTAATGGTCTCGGCGATCGGCTTCGGTCCTGTTCGGCGCATACTCCATCGGCAATGTATGTGTGATCTCACCCTGGCCGTCGTACAACATAACCGGGCGGCCGGTTCCGCGATTGTAAACCAGGATGGAGTCAGGTTCGGCGGGCCCCGACCAGCAGACAGGCTCGATCGCGATCGCCCATGCGCCCGGCTCCTGCTGCCGTCGCCAGATCTCCCGTCCCTGAAGGTCATACAGGTAGAGGATGCCCCAAGCTTTGTCGTCGCGGTGGTGCGGCATGGGCGTGCGGTCGACCACAGCCAATTGTACGGGCGAATCCGGCCGGAACCTGCCGGCCACCACATGCTGGGCCTCGCCCAGCCCTTGGTGCCATTGTTCGGTTCCGTCGGCGGCGAGGCAGTGCAACCCGCCGTTGCCAAACAGCAGCCGCCAACTACCGTCGGGCGCCCGCAGAATCCAGCAGGCGTCCTGATGGGCACCGGCAGGGTCGTGCTGGAACAGCACCCTCCCATCATCATCCACAAGGGCAAACCCGACGAACACTTCATCCCGGCCGTCACCATCAACATCCGCGATTGCCGGAAAGTGGCCCACCGAGCCCGCGTAGTGCCAGAGTACCTCACCCGCGTGCGAGACCCCCCACATGTTCCAATAGCGGTCCTTGACCACCAGATCCTGTCGTCGCCCGCGGCCGGTCAGATCGGCCAGCAGGAAACAGTCGTCGGCGGGTGCGGGCAGGTCGAAACGGGATGTCTCACGGCCGCTCGCCCCGTCGAGTACCACCATCGCGGCGTGGCCCTCATACTTGTCGGCCCGCTCGCGCGGCGACTTGCCATCCCAGACCGGCGAGACGTACCTGGCCTGCCGCACGTACAGCACTTCGTTGTGACCGTCGGCGTCCCAGTCATAGATCTGAACCGGCAAATCGGAGTAGATCCGACCATTGTCGGCGGAGGCCCGGCCGGTTTGCCACAGAATGTCCCCGCGCATCGTCAGCGCGGTCAGGCAGGTGATCTCACGGCTGCCGTAGACACTCTGTACGAGCAGCAGGTCCGGCTCACCATCTGCGTCGAGATCACCTATCCGCAGTGTCTCGGCGCCGAAGTCCTTCACGTCGATGTTGGCGACCAGCCGAACGGCGGGCAGTGACGACGGGCCTGCTGTCGATTGAGTGGTCGGCGGGGCAGCCGCGATCCAGCTTCCCGTCGCCAGCAGGACGGGCAACATTCGCGACATCAGAGGTATCTCCTTCCACGAGGGCTGGGACATGTAACCATTCATCATACCCGGTGCTTCGGCCATCGGGCAATCGACCGGCAGGTTTGCTGATAGCAGGCTCTCGGTTATGCTTTGCATCCGCTGATTCACGTGAACCTGCGGGAGTCAACCATGCAAGCGATGCCCGGTATTCGCGCGTTCTCGTTCGTTGTTGTCACATTGTGCCTGAGTCCCGCCGCGCGGGCAGCGGAGGCGAGCCGGCCGGCCGACAGCCTCGCGCCGATCATGTTCGAGAACAAGCTGACCCGCCTGATGCTCAACGCATCGGGCGAAGTGCTCGGCCTGGTCGATCGGCGGTCGGGAACCGATTTCGCCGATCATGCTCGGCCGATCGAATTCGCCGTGGTGCATGCCGGCCCCAAGGAACACCCGGTCACCGGAGCCGTGCAGGCTGGCGACCGTCTGCGGCTCACGTTCGGAGAGGCGGGCACGGCCGAGCTGCGGGTCGCCGGCCGCGGCACCTACTTC
>JACQVT010000505.1 GCA_016209665.1 Planctomycetota bacterium
CCGTCCTTCTGCTCCTTGATCTGCTCCTGGGCCCGCTGTTTGGCCCGCCGCAACCGGTCGGCCAAGCCCCCTGTCGCCGGCCCGGCGGAGGACGGCACCACGGGCCTGCTCGTTTCCGGCCCGCTGGCCTGGGCCCCGCCCAGCGACTCAGTGAGATCGCCGACGGGCTTGGCCGCCTCGGCGTCGCCTACGTCGAACTTGCGGCCACGGGCCGCCGCCGGCTCCAGCGGGATCGTCCGTGGCGACTCGGGCTCGGGGGCTTGGGCTGGGGCGGCCAGGTCCTGCCGCACCTTCTCCCGCACGTCCTTGAGCCGCGACAGTGCTCGGGCGCTGCGCTGGCCGGCCCGCGAAAGGCCGCGGACGCTGGCCGTGAAGAACGCCACCGTCGGCCCCAGGTACTGCCACCGGATCGCCCATCCGACCGCCTCGGCGACGATCAGCGCGTACACGATGCTCATCAGCGATCCGCCGGGCCGGTGCAGCGCCGCCAGCGCCATCACGAACACCGCCGCCTCGACGTAGATCGACGTTGCCAGTGTCGACGCCAGCCGCCGGCTCGCCACGTCCAGCAGGAACAGCGGCAGCAGCAACCACTGCACCAACCACCGCCACATCGGCTGGCGGGCCACCGCCGGCGGCAGGTCGCGGCTGAACACCTGGTCCTTCAGCGGGTCCATCGCGAGCATCCGCCCCTTGGTCTTGCTCGCGGCGGCTTCCAGCAGACCGAAGTCCGTGCCCAGCACCCGGAACTCGGCCGAGTAGGGCACGCTCAGCCCCGTGCGAATGGAACCCGCCTTGTGCTCCGGGTCGGAATACTGCAAGCTGACCAGATAGTTGCCGTGATCGCTCACCTCGAAGTCGGCCTCGTAACGGCCCGGCCCCGTCTGCGTCAGGTACAGCTCCTTCCCGCTGAGGTTCGGCGTGAGCAGTCTGCCCCGAATCTGCAGGAAGTTCAGGTACGAGGCGTCCTTGTTCAGCGCTTCGATGACCACCTTGCCGCGATCGCCGTCCAGCCGCGTGACGATGTCGAAGTTCACCGCCCCTCGCTCGTGCATCGCCCACCGCACCACCTGGGCCCAGAACTTCCCGAACTCGCCCCACGTCGCCCAGTCGCCGCCCCAGCGCTTCCACAGCCCGCTGGTAAACACCGCCATCTTGCCCATCTCGAAGTTCCAGTGGGCCAGCACGGGGTCCTCGACCCGGTCACCCTGGTCGGTGCCCTGCCGAATAATCGGCACCAGGGCATCCGGCTTCCGCTCGGTCAGCACCAGCCCGCCCAGCACCGGCATCGCCCGGCCCGCCAGCCCCGGCGTCAACTCGTCGAACGCCGTCGTCAGCACCGGATGAAACTCGCGGTTGTCGATCAGGGCCCGTTTCACCACCCGGGCCTCCTTGACGAAGATCTGCGGCAGCCGGCGGGGGTTCTTGACCTCGTAGTACCGCCCGCCCGTGGCCTGGGCAATGGGCAGCATGTTCTGGGCGTACACGTGGGCCCCGAACCCGATGCCCACCGTCGAGCAGGTGATCTTGTTGGCCTGCATCGTGTTGAGCGTCTGCTGGCTCGGCGGGGCAGGGTCCCCATCGCTGATGATGATCATGTGGCGCTGCGAGGCGTCCCTCAGGGCCAGCAGGTCGCGGACGGCCAGCCGCATGGCGGTATCGAAATCGGGCATGTCGCCGATTTCCATCTGCTTCAGCTTGGCGATGATTCCTTCCTTGTCCCGGGCGATCTGCAGCGGCACCTCCCAACTGGCGCCGTTACGCGTCCAGGAGTAGGCGATGATCCCGATGTAGTCGAGCGAGCTGATGGTGCGAATGGACGCGATCGCCACCTGCTCGCCCCAGTAGTTGCCGTCCGGGGCCTCGCAACTGTGCATGATGATGGCCAGAGCCCCCCGGGGCATCTGCCGCTTGTGCTTGATCTCGAAGCTGACCGGACTGACCTCCTCCACCGGCGTGCCGATCCAGCCGCCCGCCCCGAACGACTCGTCGCCCCCGATCATGATCAGCCCGCCGCCGAAGTCCCGCA
>JACQVT010000492.1 GCA_016209665.1 Planctomycetota bacterium
CGTGGGCCTCATGCTCGTCGCCAGTCTGCTCAACATCCTTGGCTTCACGTTCATCATGGAGGCTCCGAGCAAGGACTACCTCGCTCTGCATCCCAGCCCGTTCTGGCAGTACCTCAAGACGCACCTTCGCTCCAACGCCGACCCGCACGGCCTGGAACTGTCGCAAACGGTGTTCACCATCTGCTTCCTGCTGCTGCTGGCCGTCTTCGCCTGGGGAGCCTGGGCCGCCCTGCGACGCCGGACCGAGAGGGAGGACGACTGAGCCATGGAGTGGGAATGGAAGCTGATTCGCGAGGCGTGCACCGGCTGCGGCATCAGCGCGGATGTCTGCACGGTCGGCGCGATCCGAATGACGCGCGAGATGCCGTATCCTGAGCCGGTGCCCCTCAACTGCACGTTCTGCCTCGATTGCCCGGACGAGTGTCCCTTCGACGCGATCGAAATCCACGAGGTGCGCCTGGCAGCCTTCAAGTGACAGTCTCGGCCACCTGGCTCCCGAAGATGGTCCGTAGGGCCTAGGCGCCGGCGGCGCGTGGTTGGTAGAGTAGTGCGGTCAGGGCCTCGCGCTTGCCGCGCGGACACGTCGCGCAGACTCTACCTGCCTGGAGGGCCGTTTCATGGAAGAGATCATCGAGCGTCACTACGATGCGGGTGGCACACCAGTCCCCGTCCAGGTCTACCAGCGATATCGGCTCAGCAGGGGCGAGCGGCGCTGGATCGACAGCCCCGACGAGGTGGAGCGCTGGTTCAGGATCATCTGGACGACGCTGGACTTGCTGCCGCCGTCGCATGTCGCTTCGTTGGCGGTCTCGGCCGAAGGGCACATTCGGGTTTGGCGCCGCCCGGCATCCGGTGGCGGGGCGGATCCGTTGGGGGGCACCACGCCGCCCAATCCGCACGTCTGGCTGAGCTACGCCTCCTGGCAGCGACACGATATCAATGGCCGGGGCGACGTCTCCTTCACGCTGCTGCACGAAATGGGGCACCAGTTCGACTACTGGGAGCAGAACCACGGCCAGGCCGGCCCAGAGCGGATATTGACTCACATCGCTGCCGACAACCCCCTCGGATGCCTGGCCATCCTGCGCCGGCCCCACGCCAGCCGAACCAACCAGCCCGGTGAACACTTCGCCAATGTATACGCGGATTACTTCTACACGCAGCGGGCCGGCGTGAGCCTGGGACAGGCGAGCATGGTCGAGGAATGCGACCGGGCCGGATGCGAGGGTCTCGCCCGGCGCTGCCGCGGCCGGCTGGCGCGGGGTACGTGGCCGGTGCGGGCGTCGGAGGTCCTGCGGTTGCGCTACGAGGCCATCGAGCAGGCGATGGCCTTCGAGGGGCGGTCCACCCGCCCCGTAGCCCCACCCACGGGAGCACCGGCCGCGGGCTCGGGTGAGGAGATCCACGGCTCGTATCTGGTACCCGTCGACGGCGGGGCCAAACAGGCGGCGCGGTCGTATGGCGCATAGCCCGCGGCAGCGAGCCACAGCCCATCCCAAAGTCGGTGTGAGCGCTCATCGACCGATCATGCCCAGTAGCGTGCCGCGCAGGGTGGCGCTGGGCTGATGCGTCGCCGTGGCGTGGGCCAGTGTCGTGGGCTCGATCAGGGCGACGGCCGTCGGCGGGTCGACGGGGGCGCACAGGAAGTGCGTGCCCATCGGGCAGTTGAACGCCACCACGGTCATCTGTTCGGCCGTGGCCGACGGCTTGAGGATGGCGTAGTCGCGGGTGTCGTGGGGCGCCTTGGTCAATGTCCTCATCACCGACAGTTGAGGCACCGAGATCAGCGAGATCGTCTCGCCGGTCGGGCAGCGGAACACGAGCCGTGCCCCCCGGCAAGTCCGGCCGCTGTCGTCGGTGAACTCGCAGACGCCGGCCCCGGCGAACGTGCCGCTGATCGAGCGGCCCGCGGCGGCGAGACGCTCGCACCACAGCACCGTGCTGCCGATCTTCCCGCTGAGGTATCTCGCCGCCTCGCCCGGCGACGCGGGGATCTGGTCCTCAGCGGCAGCCGGCAGACCCTGGCTGTGCACGCGGTAAATCCGATCCGCGAGAGCAATGGCTTGCGGGCGGGTGTCGGTGTAGTCCAGTAACGCAAACGCGGTGCCCGGACCGACGGCGTCGCCGCTTCGGTGCAGGCGGGATAGGATGATGAACATCAACACGGCGGCCACCGCGGTGATCGGGGCCAGGTACCGCCACAGCCGGATGACGCGCTGCGGCCCGGTGCCGGCGGCCGGCGGCGAGGGGTCGGCTGTCGCGGGTGGCCCGGCCGACTCACCCTCACCGCCGGTAGTGGCCGTCTCCGCCAGCAGCGCGCCGGCAATTCTCGCTCGCAAGGCCGCCGGAGCTTGCTCCCTGGCGGCGGAGAGGCGGATCGCCTGCCTGAGCTGCTGCTGAAGCGAGACCTTCTCGCAGCAGGCCGGGCACAGCTTCACGTGGTCCAGGACCATCAGGTTGTCCCGGGTCTCCAGTTCGCCGTCGGCGAAGGCATTCAGGTACTTGCTGACTTCCCGGCAGTTCATTCCTCAACGCTCCATGCCGTGCAGGCCCCGTTCCCGAGCGTAGCCGGCCAACCGATTGCTGATCTGTTGCCGAGCCCGGTACAAACGGCTCATTACCGTCCCCAGCGGAATCCCGCAAACCTCGGCGATCTCCTTGTAGCTCAACTCCTCCAGCGACCAGAGCAACAGCACCTCCCGATACTCGGCCGCGAGTTCATCCACCGCGTCCTTCAGCTCCTCGTCGAACTGCTCCCAGTCCACCTTGCCGGCTCCGAGGCTGCCACAGTCGGGTTGGTCCAGCTCACCCGCGAGGTTGTCGAAGCCGGCGTCGTCCAGCAGCGTCGGCTGACGCGCCTCGTGCCCCGCGCGGGTATAGAAGACGTTGTGCAGAATCTTGAGTAGCCATGGCCTGGCCCCATATTCGCGCAGATCGAAGCCGTCGAACGCCCGGTACGCCCGCAGAAACGTCTCCTGGACGAGGTCTTCCGCCTCCACCTGGCTGCCGGCAAGCCGCCGGGCCATGCGGTACACGTCGTCCAGGTGCGGCATCGCGATCTGCTCGAAACGCTGCGGGCGATCGTCCATGTCGTTTCCTGCGGCTGGATGACAACGGGCGGCCTCGTCCGCAGTGGGCCTGCGGGGCCGGACATTCCACCGGCAATCCATCGGCCGGCGGCGAGCCTTCTACGTACTAGAATCGACGCGGCGCGCGGTTTATTCCCGACTCGGAATCCTAGCGCTTCGTTGCAGCCGGACTTGCGGGTTTCAAAGCAGGCGGGCAAGATGCCCGCCCCCCGAAGGACAGGGCGGGGAAGATGCCCGCCCCCCGAGGGACAGGGCGGGGAAGATGCCCGCCCCCCGATACAGAAGGCGGGCAGGGATGCCCGCCCCCCAAGAAAGGCAGCGAGTACGTAAGTCTGCTGCCCGCAAAAAGTTGACTGCATTTGGCTGCCCCGCTACGCTGTTTCGACCACGCCGGGCGTCCGTCGCATCCGGCTGGCCCGGGGCTGCCCCGGATGCCGGTGCGGGTCACCCGGAAAACGGATCGGTTTGAATGGCCAACGTGAACCGCAGTCCGCCACCTGCCGCTGTTGCCGCTGGCAAGTCCTTCGCCGTCACGGCGCGGGAGTCCCTCGAATCCATCGTGGTGGCGTTCGCCCTGGCCTTCATTTTTCGGGCGTTCATCGTCGAAGCGTTTGTTATCCCGACCGGGTCGATGGCCCCCACGCTGTACGGCCAGCAGATCACCCATACCTGCTCCACCTGCGGGTTCGAGTACGCCCGCGGCGTCGAGCAGTCGCTGCCCGGTTCGCGTCCGCCCGACGCGACGCTGACGTGCCCCAACTGCGGGAGCACCGCCGACCAGGTCGCCGGCCTGGAACTGCTTCGTCCGTCCAGCGGAGACCGCATCCTGGTGCACAAGTGGCCTTTCAGCGTCGGCGGCGAGTTCGGCCCCGAGCGTTGGGGAGTCACCGTCTTCAAGGACCCGCACAATGGCACGATCAACTACATCAAGCGGCTGGTCGGCAAACCCGGCGAGATACTGGAGATCATCCAGGGCGACGTCTACACCGCCTCGCTCGACGTCCTCCGCAAGCACGATCCCGCCGTCATCGCCGAGATGGACGAGATCCGCCGCGAGTTGTACCGGTTCGCCCACGGCGGGCCGACGCTGCGCCAGGAAGACGTCGACGCCCGCTACGCCGCCATCAACAAGCGGATCATGCCTTACCTGACCATCCAGCGCAAGGCCCTGGACGCCCCGGATGCCCAGAAGTCGCTCTGGTTCAATATCTACCAGCAGGATTTCCTGCCGAACTACCGCACGCAGGAATCGCCGGAGTCGCGGGTCGGCTGGTCGGCCGCCCTCCTGCCCAAGGTGGATACGCTTGAGCCCGAGCAACTGAACCGCGGACGGATTCCCGCGGAACTTGGCAGCGCCCTGGCCCGCGTCAAGATCGAACTGCCCGAGAGCCCCGGCCTGATCGTCGAGGAACCGAACCGCAAGTGGCGGGTCAGCGCCGCGACGGGCGGGGACCTCTTGATCGTGCGGGAGGAAAGCCGGCTCGCCGTGTACGATGCCGCGGCCGCCGAGGC
>JACQVT010000493.1 GCA_016209665.1 Planctomycetota bacterium
CACCGCAAGGTCCTGGAGATGGACCGGCTGGAAGCCGGTCCCACACGGATCTGGGGACAGGGTCCAAGCTGGAGGTGGTCGAGGAACCGAGGTTCCTGACCCGCGGGTTTTATGCCTGCACGAACCGGGGCAACCAGGATTTCTTCCTGTGGATGGCCCGCAACCGGATGAACTTCTGGATCGCCGTCGAGGACAACATTCCGTTCCTCAGGAAGCTGGGGATGAAGCTGACCGCCGGCGGGCACAGCATCCAGCCGGACTTCCTGGGACCGCAGATGGAATATCCTTACAACCACGAGCGGTTCGAGGGCGACGAGTCCAAGCCGCGCGATCCCTACGCGGTCGGCCCCGACTACCGCGGCGACGCCAACCGCGACGGCAAGCTCAGCTACGCCGAGGCCCACCCCGAGTGGTATGCGCTACGGGGCGGGCGCCGCGACCGCGAACTTCACTTCAACTTCTGCACCTCGAATGTGGACGCGGGGCGGGAGCTGTCTCGCAACCTGATCGCCAGCCTCGCGAGCGGCAAGTACCGCGATGCCGACGTCGTCGACTTCATGATGCTGGACCACCACGAGTGGTGCGAGTGCAAGGAATGCACCGCTCAGGGCACGCCGACCGACCGCCTGCTGGATTTGCAGCACCGCGCCTACAACCAGATCAAGGCCGCCCGCGCCGATGGGTGCCTCAACCGCGACGTGCAAGTGGTCACGCTGGCCTACATGGAGACGCTGCCGCCGCCGACCCGGCCGCTGCCGGCGGACTTCGACTACGACAACTGCCTGGTGACGTTCTTTCCGATCTCGCGCTGTTATGCTCACCCGCTGGCCGACCCCGCCTGCACGGAGATCAACCGGCACACGCTGAACTGCTATGAGGACTGGGCGATCGGCGGCAGCCGGTTCTATCGGGGCGGGCTGTTCATCGGCGAATACTACAACGTCAGCTCGATCAAGTCGCTGCCAGTGCTGTACAGCCGGATCATGGCCGCGGATATCCCCTGGTACTACCGCACCGGCGTCCGGCACTTCCACTACATGCACACGCCCACGTCGCTGTGGGGCACCTGGACGCTGAACCAACACCTGCTGGCCCGGCTGCTGTGGAACCCGGACGCCGACGTCGAGCGGCTGCTGGACGACTACTTCCGGATGTACTATCCGACCACGTCGCAGCGGACGCGGCGGTTCTACCAGCACCTGGAGCACGCCACGGCCAACATCAAGGCGTTCAAGCATCACGTCTGGAGAGGCGGCAAGGACTACTACTGTCTGCCGGGGCTGCTCGACCGGGCCGGCAAGGACATCTTCCCGCTCGATCACCTGCATTACGAGCGGTTCACGCCGACATTGAACGACGCCCCCGATGCGGTGGAGATCATCGAGGCGATGCGGCGTGCCAGGCAGGACATCGACGACAGCCTCATGGAGTGCCGCGACGCCATCGAGCGGGCTCGTCTGCTGGAGGATGAACGCCGGTTCGCGTATGGCGAGGCGATGTTCGGCTTCCTGTATCACCTGGCCCGTAACATGACGTTCCATCATCGCGGCGATGAGATTCTCGCCCGGCGGGAGTTTCTGGAGGTGGAACGGATGGCCGACCGCCTGCGGGGCGTCGTGGACCTGGTACAGGTCGCCTACCGCCACGCCAACGCGAAGAACGGCCTGGACGCCAGCCAGGCCGAACCGGCCTACGACTTCCTCAAGAAGCGCTACGCCCCCGCGGCCAGCCAGCCGGCCCGGTGATCCGCGCCAGCAACCCCGGATCTCGATCCACCACCCCGACGCAGCCATTCAGGTGTTCGAGGCCTGGGGCCTGTGCCGGCAGACATCCGTGATGGTGGTAAACCCTTGGTTGGCACGCTAGAATGAGGCAAGGACGTAAGGAGGTTGCCCATGGGTCTCAAGCACAAGCCTCACCGTAGGATCACCGCGGAGCAACTGGCGACCTGGCTGGAACGGCAGCGGGATGCATGGTGGTCTGTAGACGGTGACCCCCGACTGATGGAACAGGTCGACTTCCCGTGTCCGGGTGACGAGTTGGCCCCAGCGATCCGCAACATCGGTGTGGACGTACTTGTCGGCGATCCCGGCGGAAAGCAGTTGAGCCGACCGGGGCAGGTCGATGCCGACGAACTCGATCGATACGCCGACACTGACAACGTTGACCACGAGCGAGTCTTTCTGTGTTCCTGGGCCGATTCCGACATCGAGTGGCTTCTGTGCGAAGACATACGCTCTGCAGCAGCCTACCCCCGGGAGTGAGAAATGCCCCGCCCCCCGGTCGATCTACACCAGAAAATCCCTCTGATTCTTGAACACACGATCGGACTGCCGGCGGAGGCGGTTCGCCCCTTAGCCCATCACGAACGCAGTGCCAACGATGCCTTCAATCTCCTGGGCTATCTTCGCCGGCTCCTCGAGCGTGTCCCGAAGTACGAGGCGGTCTATGAACGCCACATGGGCCACCTTCGACGGATGGTTCTGGTCAGCCTGATCGAGTCCTTCGAAAGGTTGCTCAAGGAGTTGGCGGCCGTCTGCATCGACAGTCTGGTCAACTATGTTGCGGACGACCGATTCGACAGAATGGGAGCGACCGGCGGACAGATCGCCGTGCATTTCGGGGCTGGAACGGTAGGCAAGGCCCTGTGCGAATCAGACACCTGGCTCAGCAATCGCACGGTTAACGAACGCTTTCGGAGCCTCCTCAGGGACCCGTTTGGCTCGCCTTGGGAGGAATACGTGTTTCCCGACCAGGGGCAAAAGCCGGTCGCTCAACAGCCTGCCGCGCGCACACTCGCGGTCTTGTGGCAGGTCCGGCACACGATCACCCATAACGTCGGGATGATCACCCGCTCTGATGGCATCAAGCTCAAACTGCTGCTCCGACGAGACGTTTCGACTGACTGTATTCTTGCGCCTACCGAGGATGACCTGCGGTACGTGAAACGATTCCTCTCCGATCTGGGGAGAACCACAAACGATCGCATCGCCCAGCGTCTTGCCGCCATCCTGACCATCTTGCACCAGCAGAGTCCGATGCTGCTCGACGCTCAGGCACAGGCCGATGCATTGTCGAAACAATTCGGTCTGGCGGTGACGATCGATGGAATGGTCGGCCAGACTTGATCGCCGGGACGGTCGGCTTGGGACCGCCCGCCAGGAGTCTATCGTTGTCTGAATTCAAGCTGCACAGTCCGTACTCGCCGGCGGGGGACCAGCCGGCGGCGATCGACGAGCTGGTGGCCGCGTTCACGAGCGGGCAGAAGCACCAGTGTCTCTTGGGCGTGACGGGCTCGGGCAAGACGTTCACGATGGCCCAGGTGATCGCCGCCCTGAACCGCCCGACGCTGGTGATCAGCCACAACAAGACCCTGGCCGCCCAGTTGTACGAGGAGTTTTCCGAGCTGTTCCCCGAGAACGCCGTCGAGTACTTCGTCAGCTATTACG
>JACQVT010000521.1 GCA_016209665.1 Planctomycetota bacterium
CCGTTGCCCAGCTCCATGTCGCTGGGGAAGCCGTCGCGGTCCAGGTCCTGGACGAAGTCCGGGATGCCGTCCGGCTTGCTGGTGGCAGGGTCGAGGATACCGGCCACGGCCAGGGGCGAGAGCCGGTCGATTTTGAAGATGTCGATGAACTGGTCGACCACGAGTGGGTTTTTGCCCAAGAAGGTCTCGACGTTGTCCGGATGCCCGTCCTTGTCGGTGTCCTTGGCCTGGGTGGGCAAGGATGTCGCATCGAAGGCGTCGAAGCCGCTCTGCGTTTCGATGAAGTCCGGCACGCCGTCCCCGTCGGAGTCCTTGAACTGCTGGAAACCTGGGACCGAGGGGTCGTTGTCATCGGGGTCGGCCGAGCCCGCGGGGAAGCCGTCGCGGTCGTTGTCCGTGAAGCCCGCGTTCTGCTTGTCGCCGTTGTGCTCGAAGAAGTTGAAGATGAGCCGGGCGATGGCGCGCTTCACCTTGGCCTTGCGGGCGGCGATGGCGACGGCGTCCGTGCTGCCAGGGATAGTGACAGCGTCCAGAACAGTCTTTATCGCCGTGATGTCGTTGCCGATGGCGTTCTCCACCAGCTTGCGAGCATTATCCACGAAGGTGGCCACGATCTTGGCGTTGAGGCCGGGGTGGTTGGCCGTGGCGGTGTTGGGCTCGAAGCCCTTGTCCTCATCGGCCAGGGCCGTGCCCACCAGCTTGAGCCAGCCGGTGGCCTGCACCGCGGTAGCGCCGGGCGGGGTGAAGGCCACGACATCGGTCGTGCCCTTGACGATGAAGGTCTTGCCGGAAGCGTCGAAGTTCGTGAAGCTGGCGCACTTCACGATCGAGGTCGCCACCGCGCCGCTCGAGGAGCCCAGGACCTTGAAGTCCAGGGTCGGAGCGAACTTCTCGATGGCCCGCTTCACGGCCTGATCGACCAGGACGAAGTTGTCCGCGCCCGGCTTGAAGACGTCCTGGGCGCGGGTCTGGTCCACGGCCTGGCCGAGGGCGTCTTTGGCCTTGTCCAGGGAGTTGAGCACGTCGTTCAGGTTGTCGGTGGTCGCGGCCGAGGGGTCCAGGTCCAGGATCTTGTCGTCCGCGATATCGGTGGTGTCCTTGCCCAACACGGTCTTGAGGGCGTCGCGCACCGCGTCGAGCTCGGCGAATTTATCCTGGTTGAAATTGTCGCGCTGGATGGCGCGCTTGACCGATGCATCGGCCAGGCCGCTCACGTCCACGGCGTTGGCTGCCCCGTTGCGCGCGGCGTTGAGGTTGTCGAACTCCGCGGGCGGGATCCCCAGGGTGTTCTCGAAGAAGTTGCCCATGGCCTCATCGAAGAGCGACTTGGCGGCGTCGTCGCTCATCCCGGAGCCCACGTTGGTCAGGAAGTCGGCGAAGCGCTTGGCCTTCTCCTTGCGGATCGCGCCCACGCAGAGGATGATGTCCGGCCCGTTGTTCTGCAGGGCTCCGCCGGTGCCGCTGCCGGTTACGCCCGGAATGGTCACGTTGCCCGCGGCCAGCCTGGTCGTGGCCACCGATGTCAGGAAGTTTTCTTCGGCCACGTCCTGGGCCTGGGCCACGTTGCCCATGATTCCGGCGTCGGCTGTCGCAATGGGTGCCTGTCCGTAGGTGCTGGCATCGTTGACGCGGTTGCGCACCGAGCCGAAGTCCACCTTGGACGGGTCCCCCACCCCTTTCACCTGCTGCTGGAACACCCGGAACTGGTTGTCACGCAGACGGTCGCAGGGCGGGGCCGTAGACGAGCCGCTGCCCGCGATGGGCACCACGGTCACCAAGCGCTCCTTGTCTTCGTCGCCGGTGATGGTGCCATCGGTGTCGATGTCCTTGGTGGCCACCACGGCCAGGTTCTGGCCGATCTTGCCCGCAAGCTGGCCCGAAGCGTCAGTGACCGTATAGGCGCCGGTCGCACTGGACTTGACCGAAGACGTCAGCGGGAAGCTGGCCCCACTGGGCGCCAGGATGGTGGTGGTATCGAGATCGCCCGCGGCCGTGAAGCCCATCACGAAGATGGCCCAGTTCTCCACCGATGTGACGGTGGTGTCCACCGAGACCGTCCCGGTGATGGACCCGCTGGAAGAGAAGCTGGCCGTTACGGCGCCGATTTTGTTGGCCAGGTCGCCGAGGTTGAGTCCACCCGCGGAGCGCCCCGCTTGTGCAAAGAAACCCGTATTGAGATTGCCGAGCGCAGTGGCCATCCCTCCGGACGCGGCCTTCTGAATCTTGTCCGCCGCAACGGCTACGGCCGCCACACCCGTGGTTTTGGTGGGCGTAAAGGTCAAGGCTCCGCCGCTTACCAGGTCGGTGGCATCGGCCCCGTCGAAGGACCCGTCCTTGGCGTCGTTGGCCAGCATGTCGAAGAAGTTGGCCATATCATCGGCGCCGATGGGAACGCCAGCGGCCGGGCTGACCATATCGCGGGCCTGCTGGATCAGGGCCGCGATCATCAACCCGTAGGTGGTCTGACCGGCGCTGGCCGTGGTGCTGAGGCCGGTGGCCGGATCGACCGGGGCGGGCACGATCTTGGTCACGTCGCTGCCCGCGGGGAGCTGGAAGTGCTTGCCGATGTCTTCGCCGGCGGTCTTGATCGCGTCGGCGGCGGCGGTGCCCTTCTTCATCTTCTCGAAGGCCGACTTGCGGGCGATGTGGGTGAGGGGGGTGCAGGGCACGCTGGCCGGAATGGCCGCCAGGTCGCCGACCATGGTGGACATCAAGGCCTTGCCGGCGGTGACCGTGGTGGACACGCCGGTAAGCTCATCCACGTAGCTGCCGCCCACGACCTCGACCATCACCGCGCCGCTGGTGGCGGTGGGCGTGACCGAGTAATTGCCGCTGGCGTCCGTGGTGGTCGTCCCGACCTTGCCGCCCTGGGTGCCGTTGGAGTTGACGGCGTAGACGTCGACCGTCGCCGACGTCAGCGGCCCCTTGACCGCCTGGCCGCTGATGGTCGGCCCGCCGCTGAAGGGATGGAACCCCGGCCCGTCGCTCTTCCTGCAGCCGGCAAGGAAGGCCGAGACCAATACGAAAACGACAGCAACGAACAGAGACGCAGACAATGAAGACGTAAACCTGGCGCGACTGGCCATAGTTCCTCCCCCAGAATGTTTGAGCATGTCGGGCCGGTGTCACCTACACCGACCCCATGCAGCCGGAGCGGAGTATAGAGAACCCCCAGGTCCATTGCAAGTGGAAAATATGGTATTTTCTGGAAGGCCGCAGCCGGCCACAGATTGTAGAAATGGAAAAAATGGTGTCCAAAATCCAGAGAACCGACGTGCGGGCGGATCGTCTGAGTAGGTGACGAGCTTGCAATTTGACGAAGGCGAGGGAATCATGTATATTGCGTTGTCCGGTCAAGAAACCACAAGATACTGTGTTACCACGGAGTCCAACATGACCCTGGGCTATGAAGCCTTCGCCCGCCTGCTCAAGCTGAAGATGACCCTCTCGCGCTCGGCCCACACGGCGGAGGCGAGACACAAGATGAAGCTAAGACAGGCGATAGACCACATCGACCGGGCATTGGCCCACTGCGAGGACTACGAGGCCCACATCCGCCGCTATGCCTCGGTCGAGAAGCTGGTCGGCTAGCGCACTCGCCTAACGCTCCCTGATGATCGCCCGCAGCTCTTCAGGGTCGCATCCTCGAAGATACAGCTCGCCCAGGAACCGCTTGGCATCGGCGGGATAGCCCTGGGTGGAACGTAGGCCCGGAAAACTCGTGCGCCAGGTTTCGTTGAAAGCCTTCATGGCCATCTCGCGCTCCAGCTTGGCTCGCATAGAAGCCAGCGCGACCTCCAAATAGCTCGCGTCGCCGCGCGTGAGAAACGCGATCTCAAGACGGCTTTCGCCCAGACGCGCACCGTAGCGCGAAATCTTCTTCCCCTCCTCCACGACCACGACATCGGCGAAGACCTCCGACAGCAACGGCCCGTAGGCCCGCCGGCCGCCGTGCCGATCAAAAGTCAGGGTCGCCCCCTGTGCCGGATGGGCGCGAAGGAGCGCGGCCGCCAATTCCAGTGACGCGCGGCTGAGCAGGTGGGCCTTGTTGCCCTGCTGGGCTACCAGGCGGTTGAACTCCGGCACATCGATCAGGCGAAAGGACTGCCAGGCGGCGTCCACCAGGGCTTCGCAACCCCGCCGCAGGCCATCGAGTCCACGCCGCGGCTGGAAGATGCGCTTGGAGTCATCGACGATGATCTCTGCCCCCGAGCCCACCCGTCCTACACGCGGAGCCAGGGCCGCGTAGAGATCGACCGCGGGATCATCGCAGAGA
>JACQVT010000511.1 GCA_016209665.1 Planctomycetota bacterium
CGATCGAGCACCAGGGCCAGCCCGCCCGGCAGCATCACCAGGTCGCGGGTCCAGGACCGCAGGGCGTCGGGATACGCCGCCGCCAACTGCCCCGACGCCGCCGCGAGCTGCGACGTGCCCACCGCCGCGAGCAACTCGCCGTTCGCCCGGGCTTGTGGCTTGTCGTCGACCAGCACGACGTTGTGGGCGACGGTCTGCGACGAGTATTGTCCGTAGATCGCCGATCCATACGGGGACGAGCCGGAATCGACGATCGTGGGGTGCCCGCCGCCGAACAGGCAGAACGTCCCGATGTCCAGATGGCCGCGGTTCTGGCGGAACTTGATCGCCGCCGCCGGCGTGTCGGCTCCCCAGCCGCTCCGCAGCACCACCTGTCCGATGCCGCGGAATACGGCCATCGGCACCGCCGTGTCGGGTTCCGAACCGGCCACCGACTCGTCGAGCCACACCAGGTCGCGAACGAACTGCGGGATCGGCGTCACCCGCTGCGACAGCCACGCCGCCAGCGGGTCCCGGCGGTGCTTCGTGAGGGCGGCATAGAGCAGCGGGAATTGCACGCCCGGCCCGCAATCGCCGAACTGAAAGACCGACGACCGCACTTCGCCGTCCTCGGGCCAGGCCAGGGCGCTCCACGCCGCCGGCCCGAGCACGTTCTTCGGCACGTGGGCGAACAGATCCTCGCCTGTGGCCCGCCGCAGCCCGTCCGCGAAGCAGCAGACATAGGTCATCGCGTAGCTCATGTACGAGATGCTTTCTTTGTAGCCGCCATCGATGTCGAAGTTCGGGTCCGACGGGCCGACGACCGGAATGGGCGTCGGACGGCCCGGGGGATGTGGATTGTCCACGTACCAGTCGCCGCCGCGGTCGCGCAGCCAGGCCCGCACGCGGTTCCGGACCAGCCGAACCCACTGCGCGGCCTCCGGATCCTCGCCCAGCAGCGCCAGCGCGCCGACACCGGCCGAGCCGGCGCAGACCATCACCCAGTTGCCCGTCGGCACCTGATGTCGCGGCAGACGTGACGCGGTGATCGGGTCCGCCCACTCGCGGATGAGTGGCCGGATGCCCTTGTTTACCAAGGCCTCCCGGACCTTCTCGCGCTGTCGAGGCGTCAGCTTGGGATAGAGCAGGTCGTAGCCGGTGGCGACGGCCGTGGTCATCATCGCCGTCTCGAGGGCCGCGTTCCACGGCGGATCGAAGTGGCGGGGATCGTCGAACAACGGCCCCAGCCAGCGCTCGTACGCGCACGCCGTCATCAGCATCTCGACGCCCTTGGCCGTCAGCCGATCGTCGCCCGTCACGAACGCCGTGAAGGCCACGTTCAACAGGTGGCGGCGGTACCACGTCGCACAGGTGCTGTAGTTCCCGTGCTGACCCTCCCCGGCACGGGCGTAGGCTTCGTCGGGCGGCTTGGCGTTCAACATGCCGTTGGCCGCGTTCTGGAGATACTGGAAGCCCGCGGCGAGCCGCACCGACCGGCCCACACGACGTCGGAACCCTTCCCGTTCGTCGGCCCTCAGCAGCAGGCGAGGGTGTACGATCTCCGCGGGCACCGCGATCTCGTCGACGTCCGTGCTGGCCACGAAGAACGTGTGGTAGTTGGCCGCCGGCGTGGTGAAGCCGGTGTCGTCGCCCGCGAACGCCCGCCAGTAATACTGCCCATCCGTCAGCGGCTCACCCGGGTACGACAGCACCACCACCGGCGCGATACCGGTGTTCTCTGTTACCTGGGCATCCGAAATGATGATGGGTGAGGGAAACGCGGCATCACGGGCCAGTTCAACACGGTACGCGGTCGCCTCGTATCGGCCATTGAGCCGGAACACCGGCCGGCGCTCCGTGATGGTCTCATAATCTGACGGCCACACGGGCAATGGCGGCTGGATCCTCAACTCGACGCCGGTCGCCACCGGAATGTCGCCGCTGCCGGCTCGCGCCGGAGCCGCTGCCGCGAACCCACCCACCAGCCATACCAGCCACGTCCAACCGCGCCAACGCGTCATCGTGGTTCCCTGTCTTGCCCCGTGGTCTTGTACAACCGAGTCATTCCGCGGGTTGAGGCCCTCGGCGACCTGAATCCAGGCGCCGGCAGCTTACCGTCACAAGGACTTATGGGACAGCCGCGTTTCAAGCCCTGGAGCCTGTCAGCCGATCTACGTGGTAACCATGTACAAAGAACGCGTCCCCACAAGATCGCAGTCCGTTCTGAGACCGCAGACCGATCCCTTTTCACAGGGTGACGAGGCCGTCGCCGTCCTGGATCCACCCACGTCGGAAGTGAGGCAATCCGGCCCGAGCGACAACTTCAAACCGACGCCTCCGACCTCGCTCAAGGAAACCGGCCTCACCGACGAGATCGTCGACTCTATCGCCCTGAAGTACCTGATCACCGTGGGTTCCGCCCCCGGGGCCCAGATCGCCGGCGTGATGGGGCTGCCTCACCCGCTGCTCACCGAACGGCTGGCTGACCTCAAGCGGCGGCAGCTTGTCGGGTACGTCGGCGGGGCCACGATGGGCGACTTCACGTACACGTTGACCGATGCCGGCCGCGACCGCGCCCACCGCTACATGGACGAAACCCTGTACGTCGGGGCCGCCCCCGTTCCCCTGGCCACCTACTGCGAGGCCGTCAAAGCCCAGTCCATCACCCGCGAGCAGCCCACCGAGGAGCATCTGCGCCGGGCCTTCGACGACTTGCTCGTCAACGAGCACATGTTCGCCACCCTCGGGCCCGCCATCAACTCCGCCCGCGGCATGTTCCTGTACGGCCCGCCGGGCAACGGCAAGACCAGCATCGCCGAACGCATCACCCGGTGTTTCGGCAACACGATCTACATCCCGCGCACGCTTCACGTCGACGGCTTCCTCGTCAAGCTGTTCGACGCCGAGATTCACGAGCAGGTCCCCGTGTCCAAGAGCAGCATTCTCAAGACCGACCAGGTCGACGAGCGCTGGGTCCGTATCCGCCGCCCGACCATCGTCGCCGGCGGCGAACTCACGATGGACCAGCTCGAGATTCGCTACAACGTCACGACACGGATCAGCGAGGCCTCGACCCAGCTCAAGAGCAACTGCGGCACGCTGGTCATCGATGACTTCGGCCGGCAGCGGATGAACCCCTTCGAGCTGCTCAATCGTTGGATCGTCCCCCTCGAGAAGCGCTACGACTTTTTGGCCCTGGCCAACGGCCTGAAGATCCAGGTGCCTTTCGACCAGTTGTTGATCTTCTCGACCAACCTCGAACCGCGGGACCTGGTCGACGAGGCCTTTCTTCGCCGCATCCCCTACAAGATCAACGTGAGCGACCCGAGCGAGGCGGAGTTCCGCGAGCTGTTCCGCATGATGGCCCCCATTCTCGGCCTGGACTACGACGACGACGTGGTCTCCTACGTCATCGACGAGTGCTACCGCAAGACGGGGCGGCCGTTCCGCTGTTGCCAGCCCCGCGACCTGCTCACCCTGGCCAAAAACAACTGCCAGTACCGCAAGATCGCCCCCCACATGGACCGCGAAATGCTTGACTTCGCCGCCGCCGCCTACTTCGCCGTGATGTGATCCTCTCGCTCGCCGGGTTGACGGATCGGTCCGCTCGCGAGAAGGTACGCCCGGCGTGCCAAGGGCTTTCCGCTCCTTCGGCTTCACGCACGAACCGCGCCATCGGCCATTCAGACCGCGAGCGACGTGTTGCCATGCCCACGATCATCGCCCGAGCGATCTTCGGCCTCAGCAACCTGCATCGCCGGATGTTGGTGGTCTACTTCGCCATCCTCGGTCCGCGGACCGCTTACGCGGTGACCGGTCTTCTCGCTCGCGTGC
>JACQVT010000054.1 GCA_016209665.1 Planctomycetota bacterium
GTGCTGCGAGGTCCAGCCGGCGGCGGTGGTGATCGCCGATCCGGCTCATGCGGGCGACATTCGGCCGTTTGTTCCGGCGGCGACGGAAGTGCTCGTCGGGCCCGCGGGCTTGGTCGCACTCGCCCGCCGGGCGGACAACGACTATGTGGTGGCGGCCATCGTGGGGGCGGCCGGGCTGGAATCCACCATCGCGGCCGTGGCGGCGGGCAAGACCGTCGGGCTGGCCAACAAAGAGGCTCTGGTAGTGGCGGGGTCGATCCTGATCCCGCTCGCAAGAAAGACCGGGGCCAGGCTGCTGCCCATCGACAGCGAGCATTCGGCGGTGTTCCAGGCGATGTCGGCGGGGCAGCGGGGGGAAGTGCACAAGGTGTATCTGACGGCCAGCGGGGGGCCGTTTCGCACCTGGACGGCCGAGCAGATGGCCGGGGCGAGCCTGGAAGACGCCCTGCGGCATCCGACCTGGAACATGGGGCCGAAGATCACGATCGACTCGGCCAGCATGATGAACAAGGCTCTGGAAATCGTCGAGGCGGCTTGGCTATTTGACCTGGATCCGAATTCAATTGAAGTCTTGATTCACCCGGAGTCGATTATTCACTCGATGGTCGAGTTTTGCGATGGGTCGGTGGTGGCCCAGTTGGGCACGCCGGACATGCGAACGCCCATCCAGTACGCCCTGACCTGGCCGGAGCGGCGGACGGGCTGTGCCCGGCGGCTGGATTTCGACACGCTCAGGCGGCTAAACTTTGAACCGCCGGACCTGGAGCGTTTTCCGGCCCTCAAGATGGGGTTCGAGGTAGCCCGGGCAGGGGGCACCGCGGGGGCCGTGCTCAACGCCGCAAACGAGGCGGCCGTGGAGGCGTTCCGCCAGGGGCGCATCCGGTTCGGGCAGGTCGTGGAGAGCACCCGGCGGGTGCTGGAGCGACACGAAGTCAGGCGGAACCCGGACCTGGCGTGTTTGCTGGAGGCGGACCGATGGGCCCGCCGCGAGGTGGATGAATGGTTGAGGCGTTAACCCTACCGGCGCTGGCGGACCTCGGGGCGAGCCTGGTGAGCTTCTTCGGCACCGCCAAGAGCTACCTGCTGATGTTCGCGGGCTTCTCGCTGGTGATCTTCGTCCACGAACTGGGGCATTTCATCGCTGCCAAGCTGTGCAACGTGCGGGTCGACAAGTTCGCGGTCGGGTTCGGGCGGGAGCTGTTCGGTTTCACGCGGGGAGAGACGCGGTACGCCTTCAACCTGCTGCCGCTGGGCGGTTACGTCAAGATGCTGGGACAGGAGGATTTCGCCGTCGACAAGTCGGGCGAGTGGAAGGTGAAGGAGGATCCGCGCTCGTTCACGCACAAGCCGATCGGTCAGCGGATGTTCATCGTGTCGGCGGGCGTGTTCATGAACCTGGTGTTCGCGGCGGGGATGTTCGCGGTCGTGTTCATGATCGGGATGCCGTCTTTGCCGGCGGAGGTCGGGCAGTTGCAGGCGGGCATGCCGGCGGCCACGGCGGGCCTGCGGGTGGGCGACCGGATCACGAAGGTGAACGACGAGCCGATCGCCGACTGGAGCGATTTGCAGGCGGCGGTGGCCCTGTCGGACCCGGACGACCGGCTGCGGATCACGTTCGAGCGGCCGGACCCGGCGACGGGGCAGGTGAAGACGGAAACCGTCTCGCTGTCGCCGGAGATGAGTCCCGAGAACAACATCCTGCGCGTCGGCATGGCGCCGGCCCAGACGAACGAAGTCGCGTTGGTGATCAATCCTCCGGGCGTGCCGTCCGATCAGCAGCTCCGGGTGGGCGACCGCATCGTGGCGATCGACGGTCGCGCGTGTACCAGCTTCTATGAGATCGAGGCCCTGCTCGCGAACCGGCTGGGCGAGGAAGCGGCGTTGACGGTGGAGCGGCCGACGACGCCACCCGACCCCGAGGAGCGGCGTGGGCGGGCGAGCAGTCAGCCGGTCGAGACCCGGCGGGTCGAGATCCGCTGGCGGGCCCGGCAGTATTTCTCGCCCACGGGCACCCGGGGCGAGGAGGACAGCGGGCACCTGCTGGGGCTGGTGCCGCGGCAGCGGGTGCGTCAGGTGCTGGAAGGGCAGCGGGGCGAGATGGCGGGGATCGAGACGGGCGACATCATCGCGCGGTGGGGCGGCCAAACGGCCCCGCGGATGGACGAGATCGTCCGGAGCCGCCGCGAGAACGCCGGTCGCCCCATCCGGGTGACCGTCGAGCGGGCGGGGCAGGGCGAGCAGACGTTGGCCCTGACGCCGAAGTCCACCGGGCTCCTCGGCCGCGGCGTGCCCACGGACGGGTTGATCCTCGGCTCGCAGGAGAACGACAAGCTCATCGTCGCCGACATCATCACCCAGGTGACCGACGACCTGAAGACGCCGGCGGCGGCGCTGAAGGACGTGATGCCCCGCGGGGCGCTGATCACCAAGGTCAACGACCAGCCGGTCAAGACCTGGGACGAGTTGTCCAAGGTCTTCATCAAGCTCGCCGGCACCAGGGTCAAGCTGACGTGGAGCTATCAGGGACTGAACGAGCAGTCAGGCGAGATGTACATCCCGCACACGATCGGCACGACGTTCCCGCTGCCCGGGGCCCGGCAGATTGTCTCGATCGACGGCGTTAACCGTCGTGAAATCGAGGTCAAGGGCAAGCAGGTCAGCGTCTCGGCGGACAACTGGCGGGGAGCGATGGCGATTCTCCGCGACTGCATCGGCCGGGAGGTCCGGGTGGTGTACCGTGACGCGCTGGACGACCAGACGCGGACGGCGAGCCTGCACGTGACCCCGGAGATGCTCGACACGTGGGTCCTGCGGGACGTCTACGTGATCGACGACATGCTCACCTGGCAGCGCTCCACGATCATCCAGGAATCGAATCCCCTGAAGGCCAGCCTCATCGGGATGCGCAAGACGTACTACTTCATCAACCAGATCTACCTGACGATGCAGCGGATGATCTTCGAGCGGACGATGTCGGTCGACCAGATCTCCGGTCCGGTGGGCATCCTCCAGATGGGCAGCCGGGTGGCGGCGATGGGCCTGCCCGTGCTGATGTACTTCCTGGCGATGATCTCGGCCAACCTGGCGGTGATCAACTTCCTGCCCCTGCCGATCATGGACGGGGGCATCTTCGTGTTCCTGCTGATCGAGAAGATCAAGGGCAGCCCGCTGAGCATGAAGGTTCAGGTGGCGACCCAGTTGATCGGCCTGGCCCTGATCATCGGTATCTTCCTGTTTGTGACCTTCCAGGACATCCAGAAGCTGGCGAATTGACCGTCTTCGCTTGCCAGGGCCCGCCGTTCTTCGTATCATCCAGAGGGCAAGGTGAGCACATGGCCGTGACCTTTGAACTACCCGCTGGCGTCGAGCAGGATCTCCGACAGGAGTGGCAGAACCTGGACCAGGCGGCCAAGGAGGCGTTCGTCATCTACGGCTATAATGCCGGACGGCTCAGCCTGGGGTACGTTGCCCACATCCTCGGTCTGGACACAACCTTGCAGGCCCAGGAGTGGCTGGCGCAGCGAGGAGTGCCGCTGAACTACTCGCTGGCTGATCTGGAGTCCGATCGGCGGACGCTTGCCCGGCTGTTCGGAACCACCCGCTGATGCTGGTCATTTCAGACGCAACGCCATTGAATATCCTCGTCCGCTCGGAGTTGGTGCACGTCTTGCCCACGCTGTTTGAGACAATCATCATTCCCCCCGCCGTCCACGGGGAACTGACTCACCCGAGTACCCCGGCAGCCGTCCGCGAGTGGGCTCGGACCCCACCGGCCTGGCTTCGTATCCAGGCGCCCTCGAAGCCGCTTACGTGCGGTCCGAAGGGCCGGGGCGAACGCGAGGCTATCGCCCTCGCCCGCGAGTTGAACGCCGATCTGCTCTTGGCCGACGATAGGGCCGCGCGATCCACCGCGGCCTCACTCGGCGTCGCGACGACCGGTACGCTGGGCGTGTTGGAGCAAGCCGCCGCACACGGTCTCGTGGTCCTTGAGCCGAGTATCCAGCGCATCCGCGCCAATGGTTTCTTTCTGAGCGATGCCTTGGTCCAGGACGCCCTCCAGCGCGATGTCTCTCGGCGAGCCGCCGAGGCTGGGCCGATCGAGCCCTGATCATCGGCATCTTCCTGTTCGTGACCTTCCAGGACATCCAGAAGCTGGCGAACTGACCGGGGTGCATGGCCGTAATTGCGCGCCCGAGACCCCCTGGCCGCATCAAAAAACGCGGTTCA
>JACQVT010000497.1 GCA_016209665.1 Planctomycetota bacterium
ACGACATCCTGCGCGCGGGCAGCGGCGACGATCACCTGGTCGGTGGCATTGGCGTGGACACGCTGGAGGCGGACATCGGCAACGACATCCTGGTGGGCGATGAGGGGACCATCAGCGCCGGCGGGGTGGTGACGCTGGATCCCATCCCAGGTGGCGCCAACGATACCCTCATCGGGGATTCCGGCGACGACCGGCTGTTCGGGCAGGCAGGTGCCGATCTGCTCCAAGGTGGCGGCGGAAACGACCAGATCATCGGCGGCCTGGGGGCGGATCTCGTCGAGGGCGGGACCGGCGATGACATCATGGTGGGTGACGACGGCACCATCAGCCCGAGCGGGGTGGTGGGCCTCCTCGGAATAGCGGAGGGGAGTGCCGGCGGCGCGACGGGCCTCGTGAGCCTCCTCAGCTCGGCGCAGGACGGCAACGACACGATGCGCGGCGAGGAGGGTAATGATCGCCTGTTCGGTGGGGGCGGGAACGATACGCTGCTCGGCGCCGAGGGCGATGACTATCTCGAAGGCGGCGACGGCGACGACCGCCTCGAGGGCGCCGAGGGCATGGACACCCTGTTGGGCCAGGAGGGCGACGATAAGCTCTTGGGGGGAGCCGACGCCGATGTGATGGATGGCGGCGCCGGCGTGGATCGACTCGAGGGCGGGCCGGGGGCGAACCAGCTCTTGGGCGGTCCCGGGGCCGACACGATCATCGGCGGGGTAGACGCGGAGATCATCTTCGGCGGCGCGAACAACGATCTCATCTTCGGCTACGGGGGCAACGATGTGATCGAAGCCGAAGGAGGCAATGACAACGTCTTCGCCGGCGAGGGAAACGACGTGGTCGACGCCGGAGAGGGCGCGGACAACGTCTCTTTGGGCGAGGGAAACGACGTGGCCTTCGCCGGCGAGGGTGATGACCGCGTGAAGGGCGAGGGCGGTGACGATCGCATCTATGGCCAGGGCGGCGACGATAATCTGTCGGGCGGCGCCGGGAACGACCTGTTGGTCGGCGCCGGCGGACACGACGTCATCACGGGCGACGCCGGCGACGACGTGATGTGGGGGGGGGCAGAGGACCTGGCCATCGATCACTTCCGGTTGGATCCCGGAGAAATCGTCACGGAAGAGTTCGACCTGCCGCCGCTCTATCTGGCCGAGGCGGCGCAGCAGGACACCGCCCCCGCGCCCCCGCGCATCATGCCGGTAGCGGTGAAGAGCCTTTCCCTGGATGGACGGGAAGGGGACGGGGAGGATACGCTGAGCGGGGGCCCCGGGAACGATTACCTGTTCGGCGGCGGCGACAGGGACGACCTGGACGGCGGGCCGGACATCGACTACGTGGACGGGGGCTCTGCCGGGGATGAGGTGCGGGGCGGCTCGGGCGACGACGTGGTGCGCGGCGGCGTCAATGATGACGTGGTCCACGGCGACGGCGGCATCGATCAAGTGTATGGCGATCACGGGCGCGATTACCTCTACGGCGATGCCGGCGGGCCCGGCGGGGTGCAGGAGGGCCAGCGGCTGTGGGGCGGCGAGGGGATCGACTTCCTGTTCGCCTACGCGGCGTCCCTGATCCCGGCCGCGGAGCGCGACCAGATCGGCGACGAGCTGCACGGTGGTGGTGGCGGCGACTTCCTGCACGGCAACCTGCGGATGGACCTCGCGTTCGGTGATTCCGGCAAAGACTTCCTGCACGGCGACAGCCTGGCCGGCCCCGGCTACGCCACGAACCCCTTCGGGTTCCTGAATGGCGGGGCGGACCAGCTCTTCGGCGGCCCGGGTGAAGACAAGCTGCTGGGCGGCGGCGGGCCGGACCAGTTATGGGGCGGCGCCGATTCGGACCGTCTGGAAGGGCACGATGGGTCGGATACGTTGTACGGCGGGGGCGGGATCGACATTCTGGTCCTCGACGTGAGCGCCGACTACAGCGTCCTGGGCGGCGAGGTGTTCGACGGCCACTTCGGGAACCAGGAGGAAGGCGACGCCCAGGACGACAACGCCACCGACATCTTGCTCATCGAAGGTACCAACCACCCCGATACCATTCGCCTCAGCCAGACGCCTGCCGGCCTCCTGAAGGTTGAGTATGACGATGGGGTCGTCACGGATCTTCACCCGATCCTTCCCCGCGAGATCCTGGCC
>JACQVT010000498.1 GCA_016209665.1 Planctomycetota bacterium
GTGTTGGATAGCCCGGTGACGATGATCAGGGCGGTCTTGCAGCAAGGGGACGTGTACATGTCGAAGCGGGCCACCTCGACGCCGTCGACCAGCACCTGGGCCAGGCCGTCGTTGTCATCGGCATTGAGATGGATGGAGACGATCTCACTCGACACCGTCGTCGACGTCCAGGCGGCGTGGCCCTGCCCGCGCAGATAGATCTCCTTGCCACTGAGGCTGCCGTCAATCGCCGGATTGTTGACCGACCATTCGTCGTACCACCGCGGCGGACCCGGCGAGTAGTCCGCGTCCTGCCACTCGAGGAGCTTGTAGCCCTTGACCGTCTCCGTGCCGGTCAAGGGATCCTCGAACTCCAGCGAGTCGAAGGGCAACCCGATGGTGATGTCGGCGTTGGCCGACTGGGAAATGATGGTGATCGCCGCCGCGGGTGCGGCAGCCAAGCCCATCACGATCGCCGTGAGCAGGTATGTGTGGTCTCTCATGGTCAAACCCTCCTTGTTCTGGCTGGGGCGTGCATATTGAGACATGCGCACTGAAAAGTGCGCGTGAAAATGCGCGATCGGTTGAGCGGCCTGGGTGGCACGTGCCTCCACCTCCGTACACCTTCCGGCAGAAGGGGGGAGACTCACGGGCAGCGATCTGCCGGCACGAACGACATGGAATGTACTGATTAAAAACGGCGCCTACGCCGCCACCAAAGGCATGTGCGTCTATGGACAATATACCCCACTAAGGCGAGCAAGTCATCAGATAATCTTCAGAAAAGTTAGTCGAGTTAGGTGGCAGTCAGTATCAGGAGCAAGGTCGCATCACGCGCAGGCTCATGGGTCAAACTGGGGTGCTTGGAGAGGTGGGCTAATCGGCCCACTCACCCAACGGAGTGCTCCAGCGGCTGCCCATCCGTCGCGACGTCGTCCCGTCAGGCCCGCTCCCGGCGGTCTGCGCCCGTTTACGCTGTCGCCGGCCGATCGCGCCCGGAGCGAAACGGGTTGTGCCCCCTCTTCCCGGCCTCCGCTTGCCCAGGCGGTGCGGCCGGGGCACTCCACGGGCCGGGTCTACTTGGGCTCGGGCTTCTTCGGCAGGTCCGACACGCGGAGGTTGCGGAAGTTCAGATCGGTGGTCCGGTCGTGGCCCTGGATGCTGATGCAGCCCTTGCCGAGGTAGCGTCCCTTGCGGGCGTTTCGTGCATCCTTCTGGGTATCCACGTAGTCGGTGCACTGGTATCCGTTGACCCAGGTGGCGAGGTGCGGCCCCCCGGCGGCCACGGTCATCGTGAACCACTCATGATCGCTCGACACCACCTTGCGGGTCGGCTGGCGGTTGTAAATGCCCCCCGTCCCGTAGTCCACCGGTTTGGTGCGGTCGTCGCCCTCCCACTGGTTGCGGATCTGGGCCTCGTACCCCTGCCAGTATTGACCCGGCAGGGCCCGGAAGAAGATGCCGCTGTTGAGGCTCTTGCCGTTCGACAGGACCTCGAGCTGCAAGACGAAGTCGTCGCCCTGCCACTCACTCTGAAGATCCCCGCCGCCGTTCTTGACGTTGATCTCGCCCTGGTCGGTCACGGTGAACTTGGCGGGGTGGTCCGGCACGGGTTTCCAGCCGGCGAGATCCTTGCCGTTGAAGATCGGCTTGGCGCCCAGCGGTTTGAGCTTGATGTCGCGGAACGAGACCTTGGCGTCGGCCGGCACGCGGAGACCGATGGTCGTGCGGCTGGGACCCTCCTTCTTGGTCGGCATCATCTTGTCCACGAACTGCCCGCCGGCGACGCCGAACACCGCCGCCAGGGTGTGGCTGTCGGCGGCCGACTCGACGGTCCATTGCGCCTGCATCCAGGTATGCGTGTGGGGGCCGGACTTCAGTTCGTAGCCCTGCCCGTTCAGCACCACCTCGGCGCCCTTGAGGTTCTCGCCGGAGTATTGCAGCGACAACACGAACGAACTGAACTCGGTCGTGGTCTGTGCCGTTGTCGCCTTGCCCCCGCCGAGCACCATCGCCCCGTCGGCGACCTTGCCGTCGCCCTCGATCTTCCAGCCGAACGGCGTCTGGCCGTCAAACACCAGGATCCACCCGCCGGCGATCTGCTCGGGCGTCAGCGCGTTGGGCTTGGCCTGCCTCCCGGCTCTCGCGGGGCTGGTCTGCCCGGCCGGCCTCGTCTGTCCGGCCGCCACCCCCGCCCCGGCCACCATCGCCAGCGCCACTAACGCGATCTTCCTTCTCATTCGTTGATCCTTCCCGATTGCCGATGCGCGATGCCCGATCCCCGATTGCCGACTCCCGATTCCCGATACCCGAGTCCGCCGCAGGCGAGATTCGCCGTGGCGAAC
>JACQVT010000499.1 GCA_016209665.1 Planctomycetota bacterium
CGATGAACTCGGACTTCAGCCCAACGCTGCCCTGTGGTTCTTCGATCCGGAAGCCAACGAATGGTACCTGCTATTCGCGGCGCCGGAGGTGACCACGAAGGGTCCACGAGAGGTCTACGCCAAGATTCGTGAGGTGATCGAACAACTCGGTGAAAAGGCCTCCGCCGCTCCTTTCTCTGTCGTCAGCCTGTTGGATCCGAACGACGAGTTGGTGAGGCTACTGCAGGGCGCAGTCCGCACCGGCCCCGGGATCAACCGAGTCCGCTTCTCGAAGAACGTCATCAACGGACACTTCATTGACGACGCGCTCATTTACCGGATCGCATGATCACCCCACCGGCAACGGCTCGACCAGGATCGCCCCGGGGACCACGTTGAACCGGACCAACTCGTCCAGGTTGAAATCGCTGACGGCACGGTTGGGCAGGGGATAACACCGCAGGGCGGCCGGACCGGCGTCCGTGGGCACCGGCGGCGTTCCCGACCATGCCTGCCGCATCACCAGCAGGTGCGGGCCGTAGTCCTCGTCCGACTCGACCACCTCCACCACCCGTCCGTAGCCAGCCCCATGATGGACCACTGCCGCCGCGGACGAAGGCTGTACCGTCTGGGCGGCCGTCCGTTCTGAACGGTACGCCGCCAGAATCGCCTCCTGGTCCCGACGCAGCTCATCCAGCGACCGACCCATCTCGATTCCCCCCGACTCCGTCAGACGACCGTGATCGACACCACCGGGTTGATCGGCGGCGGCTGGCCGCGGGCGAAGCCGAACACGTCGTTGCGGTTCTGCTCCTCGTTCCGCTCAACCGACACGGTCCGCACCGCCCACCCCACGCGCTCGCCGTCCGGCCGGGGTTCCGTAACGTACTCATAGTGCACCTGCCCTTGGCGGTAGGGCACGACCCCCCGGAGCAGCCCGTAGTCGATCTCGCCCTCGTAGGCCCGGTACAGGGCGAACTCCAGCGGCTCGGCCTCCTGCCCTTGCGGAAGATACGTCCAACGCACCGCGAACCGCCCGCCCGCGAGCGGGACCAGCCGCAGGTCCGTGGGGGCGTTCGGCACGCGGCCCTGCCAGTAACCCATGATGTCGATGGCCAACGTCGTCACCGTCTCGTCGGCCCAGTTCTCGACGCCTCCACCACCCACAGGCACCAGCCGGTAGCGATACGCCGTGTCCGCCGCGTGCACCACCCACGGGAACGTCTGGACGCTCGATACTCCCGCCCCCGCCGCCCCGACCAGTTCCGCCGACGGTCCCGGCACGCTCCCAACCGCCCGATACAGGTTGTAACCCCCCTCGATCCGTGGGAAGAAAAACCCATTCGTCATCGACAAACCGTTGGCGATCCCGGCCCGTGTCCATCCCCGATGAATCGGGTCATACGCGGTCAGCCAGTTCTCCAGGTGCTTCGATCCCATCCGCCTTTGCCCCCGCCCCTGTGGGACCGGCTTCCAGCCGGTCATTCCGTGTGGGACCGGCATCTCGCCGTGTGGCACCGGCTTCCAGCCGGTCGTTTTGTGTGGGACCGGCATCTTGCCGGTCCGTCTTCAAGGACCATGCACTGAGCCATCAGCTCACCGACACGCTGATGACTCCGTTCGCCTCCGTCGGCGTTATCGTCCGCAGCACGGCCGTCCCGTCGTCGTCCTTGATCTGGTCCACACCCGTGGCGATGGCGTGCGACCGTGCGTTCACCAGGGCCGCCTTGGCCAGATGGACCTCGTCGAGGAAACGCACGATCTGCGCGGGCACGTACTGCGTGGCCGCCCCCGCCGCGCCGATCTTGAGCATCGCCCCACCCAGCGTGTCGAGGTCCGCCGCCGCCAGACGCACCCGATACGTCCCCGCGCCCACCTCCGTCACGCTCACTCCGCAGGCCGCGTACTCGCTGCCGTCGGCCTTGACCATCTGCACCGTCAGCGTCAGGCCGGTCTTCGGTGTGACGTAGTCGATCGCGTCCACCATCTGGACGAACACGTCCCGCCGACCCGCCATCGACTCGTTCTGCTGAAACAGCATCATCCCTGCACTCCTCGTATAACCATCCCGCCGGATCTTCGCCTGCCGCGCGGATTCCCGAAGTCGGCAAGTTCCTTCCCCGCGTCCCCGCGTCCCCGCGTCATTCCATTACGGGCGCCGCCCGCGCCGCCTCAGCCCTGCACGCCCACCTGGCACGGACCCCCGATCATGTTGCGGGAAGGATGCTGGGCGGCCCCGATGTCCAGGTGCCCGGGCCAACCCGCCCGCAGCGCCGGCGAACCGACCGCCAGCCGAAAATCGCCCGCGGCCGCGTCCACGAAACCGGGGTCCGCCAGCACGTCCCCGCCGTCGCTCACGAAGTTCGTCATGTCTCCCGCGGAACAGTTGAAAAACAGGTTGTTGCGGCCAAACCGGTTCAGGTCGGTCGACACCGCCTGGATTCCCCGGTTCAGGTTGCTGAAGATGCAGTTGATGGCCATCTGCCGCACGCCCAGCGACATGTAGTAGCCCGTGGCCCCCGTCGAACCGGTGCCGTCGATCGCGCAGTTGATCAGGATCGCCCCGTCGGGCGTCACCGGCGCCGCCACCGCCTGCTTGTTGTTCGCCAGCCCGCTGGCCGTGCAGAACACCAGCAGAATCGACCCGCCCTTGTACTGCTGGTTGCCGTTGCCCCGGCTGCGGCAATGAACGAACACCGTCCCGAAGAACGTGCTCGACGAGACACAGATGAACCCGTGGCCGCCGTTCCCGATCGCCTCGCAGCCCAGGACGAGGTTGTCCTGGCCCATGTTGAACCCGTTGGCCCCGTTGTTCTCCGAGACGCAGTTGATGAACCGCACCGTCTGCGTGGTCGGCATGTCAAACCCGCTCGCCGTGCAGTGGGTCGCCCGCAGGTTGCGGAACACGTGGTAGATGCCGCCGCTGATCGAGGACGTGATTCCGCTGCTCCGCACGCCGCCCCCGTCGACGGTCGCCATCCCGCCGTCACCGGGCGTGCTGCCATACCCTTCCACGATCACCGGCCCGCCGGTCTGCCCGGCGGTGTCCACCGTCGCCGTCTCCAGGTAGGCCCGGCCGTCTTTCACGTAAATGCGATGCCCGCCGCCGCCCGCCCCGGCGATCGCGTTCATCGCCCGGTCGATCGTCCGCCACGCCCCGCCCGATCCGCCGCCCTCCGACGCCCCGCTGTTCCCGTCGCATCCCACGGTAATCTCATACGTCGAGGTGGCATCGGGATTCGTCGCCCACGCCGAGTCGACCATCGCCCACCGCTCGCCGCTCGGATGTCCGGTATGGTCGTAGTCCACGATCCGGCGCTGCTGACCCGCCCCGGTCCCGCCCGTGATCAGGATTCCGTATCCGTTGAACTCATCATCCGCCTGCGTGCCCGCGTCGTCCAGCAGGATGTAGTCCGCGCCGCCAGCCGTCGCCGTGCCTACCGCGTTTGCCGCCGGGTGCAGCGTATTGTCCACGTAGAATGTCGCCATGCTCTCACCTCTCGACTCTCGGGGGGCGGGCATCCCTGCCCGCCTTCTTCCCCCCCGAACCCTGAGTCCCGAACCCCGAATCCCGAGTCCGACGGGGGGCGGGCATCCCTGCCCGCCTTCTTCTCACCGCCCCCTCACACCGACCGGAACACCAGTACCACCGTCAGGTTGGTGATCGACCCGCTCCCGCCCGTGCTCACGTAGACGCCGACCAGGTTCGCCCCCGAGATGCTCGAATCCGAGATGACCGGCTTGACCACCGAGCCCGCCACCGGCGTCGCCGCCCCCGCCAGCACCGACGTGCCGGACTCCTTGACGTCCTCGCTGGCCGTGCTCGACGCCGCC
>JACQVT010000500.1 GCA_016209665.1 Planctomycetota bacterium
GGGGGAACGACGGTATTATACGCCCGTGCCAGACGGGTGATCGAATCGAGAAGAATCACGACATCCCGTTTGTGCTCGACCAGACGCTTCGCTTTCTCGATGACCATCTCGGCCACCTGGACGTGCCGGCTCGCCGGCTCGTCGAACGTCGAGGAGATGACCTCGGCCGACGTTGCCCGCTGCATTTCCGTCACTTCCTCGGGCCGCTCGTCGATCAGCAGGATGATGACGTAGGCCCCCTCATCGTTCTTCGAGATCGCGTTCGCCATCTTCTGCAAGAGCACCGTCTTGCCGGTCCGGGGCGGAGCCACGATCAGCATACGCTGGCCCTTGCCGATCGGCGTGACCAGATCGACGATCCGCATGTTCAGCTCGTCCGGCGCGGTCTCCAGGCGGAACCGTCCCTCGACGCCGAGTTGGGCCGTCTTGGTGTCCTTGGGACCCGGATGCAGCGGCGTTAAGTCCTCGAAGTTGGTCTTCTCGGTGACGCGCTCCGGGTCCTCGAGGTTGATGGCCTCCACGCGAAGCAGGGCGAAGTACCGCTCCGACTCCTTGGGCGGACGGATCTGCCCGGCCACGATGTGCCCGGTCCGCAGCCCGAACCGCCGAATCTGCGACGGACTGACGTAGATGTCGTCCGGGCAGGGCAGGTAGTTGTACTCCGGGTTCCGCAGGAAGCCGAAGCCGTCGGGCAGGATCTCCAGCACGCCTTCGCCGTACATCAGCCCGTTCTGACGAATCCGCTCCTTGAGGATGCGGAAGATCAGCTCGGACTTGGTCAGGCCGGTGTACTCGGCCAGCCCTTCCTGCTTGGCGATGTTGTGCAGTTCCTCCACGTTGAGCTTCTGGAGGTCCTTGATGTGCAGGTCGCCCCGCTTGACCTCCTCGTACTTCGCGTGCGTCTCGGCATCGATCGCGCTGGCCGAGGGGATGGGAGGGGCTTCCTCCACGTCCGCCACGTCGTTCTCGATCGCGACCGGCGCATCGTCGTCGATGTCCACGGGCTTACTGCTGTTCACGGTGGTCGTCCGCCGTCGCCCGCGCAACGGTGAATGGCCTCGGTTTGATCTCTCGCCGGCTTTCGCCATCTTGCGAATCCTCCACGCACTTGAAAATGGATGCTTCTCTTGCTGGCTTCCCCGGAATGGGGTTGCCTGGCTTTAACTTCCTGGTCCTTTCGACCCTGGAACCGGTCCCGGTGTGCCCCCGCGACAACTCTTCGCACAAGCGCCCGGCCGACCGGACGCGACTCACGTTACCCGCAGGAGGCCTTCGCAGCGGTGAGTATTCGGGAAAAGACGTCCTCCGCCCGCCGGCGGACCACGTCCATCTCGGAGTTGTTATCCACTATATAGTCGGCTCGCTCCCTCTTGAAGTCAAGCGGCTTCTGCACTTTCTCGAACCGCTCCAGGTCCTCCCGGGTCCAGCCCCGCTCCCGGCCCACGCGGGCCAGGCGGGACTCCACGTCCGACTCGACGAACACGACGAAATCGCACTTGGCGTCCAGGCCGGCCTCGAAGAGCAACGGCGAGTCCCAGACGATCGCCCGGATTCGCTCGTTTCCGAGGAACTCGGCCATCATGGCCTGCCGCCGGGCGGCGATGCGCGGATGCACCAACTGCTCCAGCCGCCGGCGGGCCAACGGGTCGCTCCCAACGATGCCGCGGATGACATCACGCGCCGCCCGTCCCTCGGCATCGAGAATCCTGTCCCCCCACCACATCCTCAACTCGGACAGCACTTCGGGCGAGTCCAGCTCGTCATGGTTGAGCTGATCCGAGGAAATCACCCCCGCGCCCAACTCACCGAACACCGCCGCGACGGTGCTCTTTCCCGAGCCGATGCCTCCGGCCAGGCCAATGATCGGCTTGCCAGCCCTGGCCCGCAATCGACCCACGCGCGTCCGGCTCCGATCCCTGGGGACCCATCGGCGTTGCAGCCGTGGGCGGTCCTTCTTCGCTCCGGCACCCCACGGTGCACGGCGTTCCAGCGTCGGCAGGCATCCGAGCCACCCCGCGGCCACGGCTGTGAAAGGCCGCCCCTGGCGGGACTCAGCTCAACGGTCCGGAAGTCAGAGGCCGACGAGTACTGGAAATGGCGTCTGGAGACCGCAGGATCCGCCAGGCTGGCTCTCCAGTTCACGAGGCCTTCCGCCTGGCTGCATTGCCCCTACAACAACGAAGCTTGCGTAAGTATAACACCCGCCAACTTACTTGTCACGCGCAGTGCAACATCCGCCAACAGATTTTCCGATCGCCGGCGGTGCATCCCGCTTCCGACGACCCGGCGCGCCAGGACAGCTTCAACCTCATTGTCTGCAATAAGTTGCGAGCGGCGGTCAGAGCGGATGTGACGCCGCCAGCTCGATCCAGTTACCCGCGGGGTCGAGGACGCTCAACCGTCGATCGAAAAAAAACCATCCGCGGGACCACTCGAACACGAGCCGTCGCTCGGCAAATACGTCCGCACATTGCCTCAGCGAGGCGACCTGGATCACCGCCCGCCTCCGCATGGCCGGCGCTGGGGCCGCAGTTTCGCCCCCCATCAGGTCGATCAGCAACCGCGGCCCCGACCGCGGAAACCCCCGCAGGCTCAGGGTCGGCCCGTCCTCCCGCGGATGCTCCCGCTCGAACCCCAACACCTCCACATAGAACTCGCACACCGCATCCTTCAAGACAGCGGGAGCGGTCAGGCGCACGTGGTCGATGGCCAACAGCTTTGGAACATCCATGGACGACCAAGGCGTCAGTCACGCGGACGCAGCGGCGGCCACTTCCTGCGAAACGCCGGCAACATCATCAACGGGACCGCGGCCAGGAACAACGCCGACTCCAATCCCAGGAGACCGCAGAAAGGCCGGGACAGATTCAACAACGAAAAGCCCGTTCCGTCGAGCACCTTGACCTGCGTCTCGCCCATCGGCAACGGCTTGGCCGCAAGCACGATCGGCCCCGTCGTCACGCCGTTGATCTGCAGGGCGTTCGTCCCCACCGGCTCGCCGATCAGGCCGGCGATGATGTCCAGGAAGTCCTCAGCGGACTTGCCCAATGTAACCCCCGCCCCGGTGAACGGCTGGTTGGCGGCATGACAGTCGACCTCGGCCGTCAGCGTGAACGCTTCGCCCACCGCCGCCTGGTAGATGTAGGGAATCCCGATCTGCGGAATCGAAACAAAGCCGGCCTGCCCCAACACGATCACGTCGCTCGTGTCCGCGAGAACCACATTGTCGACCGTCAAGGCCCCACCCGCGGTGACCACCGGATTCCCGCTGCTGTCGTGCGACAGACTGAGATTCGCCTCCAGCACGGTGACGGGAGCCGCGTCGCCGGGCCGGGTCTGCTGCACTCGGATCGTCAACTCGGCGACAGACGCGCTGGGGGCGGTGGACAGGTCGCCCCAGACCAGCATGTAGCCTTCCAGAAAGAAGAAGCTGGTCACTTCCAGCGGAGTCCCGTCGGCTGCGCCGATCTCATCCGCCGTAAACGTCACCTGGCGGACTTCCGTCAGGTGCGTGTCGGCGTCGTAGGTATCCACGGGATCAAGGCTGAAGACGGCGATGTCCGCCCCGAGTTCGTCCGGATCATCGCTCGTGCTAAGCCGCGGGTCGCTGAAGACGGCCACCGCGGACCCCAAGCTGAACACATTGTTGTCAAGGTCCAGCCGTTCGAGGCGCGACTCGGCAATCAGCGGGAGGTTGGGCGTCGTCTCATCCAGGCTCTCGAAGGCCGTATCGGTATTGACCACGCCGCCGGCCAGCCGCTGCACGACCGAAGACTCAACGACCGCGTCGATCGCCTGAACCACGCCCAGCCCGGTCGAACTCCACACCAGCAGACCACCCACGCCCAGGCATACCGCCACTCGATTCATCTGACGCATGATGGCTCCTCGCGAAACTTGCCCATCCGGGGAGATGGCTGACCCTATTCTATTCTAACATTCAACTGGAGACTTGGCCCGGTGTAAAGTGTCCATTCGACCGCGAGGAGTCAGCCTCCCCCGGCGCAGCGAATCATCCGTACGTCGGCGACCTCACAGAAAGCGTGCCACCGCTGGCCCGGCCGCGCTTGGAACCTGTCCCAAAACCCGTGTGGGACCGGCTTGGAGCCGGTCCGATGGGCGGGTTTTGGGATGGCTTCTCAGCCACCAAAGGCCGCCTTGATGAACGCATCGACCGGCGCATTGATCAGCGAGGCGATCGCGGAACTCAACCCGTCCTGCAGGCCGTCGCGTACCCCTTTCTCCCACGAGCAACCCAGCGAGCACAGACCCATCGCCACCGCCAGCAGGATACTCCCCTTGCGCAGCATTCTTCGGATTCCTTTCTCGCACCAACGTACTCACGGGCTCGGGCGACCCATTCGTCCGCGCCGTTTCACCCCCCTCGACGGGCCACCCAACCGGGTCCCCCGCCGCCGGCCGACCGTATCATCCCCGAACCGCCGCGCTGTGTCAAAACCGCCGCCACGCCTTGGGGGGCGGCGGGTGCGTGACAGTCTGGGCGGCGACACCGACGTGGGCTTTTCAGAGCCCGGAGCGCCAGCGACGGGTAGACACGACCCACTCGCTTGCGCTCGGGACTCTGAAATACCC
>JACQVT010000517.1 GCA_016209665.1 Planctomycetota bacterium
TCTCACTTCTCACTTCTCACATTCTGAACACCTGTACCCGATTGTTCCCCGAATCGAGCACGTACACCACGCCCTTGTCCGTCACTTCGACGCTCCAGGGGGCCATGAGTTGTCCCGGCCCTCTGCCCGTGACGCCCCACGTTTCCAGGCTCCGGCCGCTGCGATCGAACCGCTGCAGCCGGCTGTTGCCGAACTCGCTCACCAGCAGCGTGCCGTCCGGACAAACCGCCACGTGGTACGGATACTGCAGTTGCCCCGGCTCGCGGCCCGGCCTGCCGAACGTCCCCAGCAGCTTGCCGTCGTGCATGAAATGGCAGATGCGGTGACGGCAGGCGTCGGCCACCCACAACGTGTCGTCCTTGTCGAAGGTCATGCTCTGCGGGCGGATCAGCGGCCCGCCCGGCAGGTCCTCCCGCCCGAAACTGTACAGAAACTTCAACTCCGGCGAGAAGACACTGATCCGGTCGTTCTCGCCATACTCGCTGACGTAAATACGGCCCTGGCGGTCCACCGTAGCGTCCGTGGGCAGCAAGAACTGCCCATCGCCCGTGCCCAGGCCGCCGAACCGCGCCAGCTCCCTGCCGTCGCGGTCGTAGATGATGACGCGATGGTAATGCGTGTCCGCCACCAGCACCCGGCCCGCCGCGTCCACGCTGATACCCGTGGGCTTGCCCTCCTCCCACTCGGGCATCTGCCAACTGGCCTCGAATTCACCCGTCGGACTCAAGCGCTGCACCCGAGCGGTCTTGTCGACGACGAACAGACAGCCGTCCGGCGCAATCGCCATCGCCCGCGGATACACGAACTGCCCCGGGCCCAGCCCCTGGTCGCCGAACACGCGCTCCGGCCGGCGATCGGCGATGGCCGGCTTGCGGCAGCCGCCCGGCCCGGCGGCGACGACCGCGACGACCATGAGGAGGCCCGTCCGCACGGCCACACCAGCCCACGCCGGCACGCGCCCCGGCGCTGAGGCGGGCAGGGATGCCTGCCCCCCAAGGGCCACCCCAGACCATGCCGGCACGCGCCTGGTCGCTTGCGGCCACGGTTTGTCCCTTCGCAGTGCCAATCTTCTATTTTCCCACCCGAGCCAGCACGCGCCCGCACACTGCGGTGAGCAGCACCCCCGCGGCCATCAAGGTCACGCTGCTGGTGATCACCGCATCGTCCCGGCCGTAGTGCATGTAGTTCAGGACCGTCATCGCGATGCTTCCATACGCCGGCGGAGCGGTCATCTGCGTGACCACCACCTCGAACACCGCGAGTACGGCCACGATCGAGCCCGCCGCCAACAGCGAGGGCCAGATCAACGGCAACAGCACATGGCCCAGAATATCCAGGCTGGTACCCCCGTCCACGCGGGCCTGGTCCATCGCCGCGATGTCCCGCCGCCCCACCGCCAGCCAAGCGATCAGCACTGCCACCGCCCCGTACCGCCCCACCAGGGCCAGAATCCACACCATCGGCGTCTGCGTATACACCTCCCCGATCAGCCCGCCGCGGTTGAACACCAGCACGAAACCGATGCCCATCGCCGGCGGCGGCACGATAGCCGCCAGCAGGCTCGCGATGCCCCCCCACTGCGGCAGCCGTCGTCTCGACGCCTTGAACCACCCCACCGTACCCAAGGCCAGGGCGACCGCTGCAAGCCCAGTGCCAGCCGCAACTTGCAGCGAGTCCGCCCACTGCCCGGAGAACGTCGCCAGCCCGCTCGCCCACGCCCCGGGTACCCGGAGATTCGCCAGCATGGCCACCAGCGGCAACCCCAGCGTGGCCACCCAGATCACACCGGCGCCGACCCACGCCACGAGCCAGGGCCGAGGGAGCGGGGCTCGGGGCTCGGGGCTCGGAGCCCGGGTGAAGAACCCCGAACCCCGAGTCCCGAACCCCGAACCCCGCCTCTTCAGACGCGCCGTGCGGTCGGGTGTTGTCTCCTCGTCCGAAATGGCCTGCCAGCCTCCGGTTCCCCGGATCGTCCATGTCACCACCGCCGCCAGACCCGCCACCACGACCGCCGGCTGCACGGCCATCCTCACGATCTGGCCGGCCGGCGCGGCGATCTCAACCAGCACCATCAGTTCCGTCGCCCACACCCGGCACAGCGTCAGATGTGGAATCGCGTATTCGATCAGCGTGATCCCCATCACCAGGCAGGCCGCCGCGACCAGATGCGAACGGAGACTGGGCAGGACCGCCCGAACGAAGGCCCGCAACGGCGATGCATCCAAGACGGCCAAGCGATACACCAGTTGACCCGTCGATCGCCAGCCGGCGGCAATGACCAGGCTGACCACCGGCCACAGCCAGCCCGCCGAGATCAGCCCCGCCCGGATCGCAGAGGCAGTCTGACGTCCTTCGGGCGAGGCCCCGGTCCACGGACCAACGATTCCCGGCTGCACCAGGCCCCAGCCATAGGCGTAGACCTGCGGCGGCACGATCAGCGGCGCCAGCACCAGCCCCAGCAGCCAGGGCCATGCCCGACGCGAACAGGCGCCGAGGACCGCGGCGGGCAAGATGCCCAGCAGCATCGCCCCGCCCGTCGCCGTCGCCGACAACGTGAGGCTCCTGCGAGCCAGCGCACCAGCGTTCGGCGTGTGTACAACCTGCGTTGCAACGTGAGCCGGGTCGGTCACCGCCCAGACCGTCCCCACCAGCGGCGCAACCACGGCCCCGGCCAGCACCAGCCAGCCAACGCCGCAAACCACCGCCAACCACCACCGCGTCATCAACCTCTCCAGGCAACTGCATCAGCCCCAAGGCCAGCCTACCCGCCGCCCACTGTTTTCGCCAAACCGCGCCCACCGACAATAACGCGGGAGCCGGCAGAGCGATTGTCGGCAAACTGCTCCCGCCCTGAACACAAAAAGGGGACATCACTGATTTTTTAAAAAACGCCCGTCTGCGGCGTTGCTTTGCGATGGCCCTGGTGGTAACATCGCGCATTCGACCCGCGTAGCACCTTCCCCGGCGGCGGTTCTCCCTGGCACGGTGACCCAAGCGGCATCCACGGGTGCGGCGAGTCTCCAGGCAACGCGGGTCCTCAGGCAAGGAGTCGAGCAGTCATGGCGGGACACGTGGCAGTGGTGGGCGCAACCGGCGCGGTAGGGCAGGAGTTTCTGCGCGTCCTCGAGCAGCGAAACTTCCCCTTCGAGAAGATCACCTTCCTGGCCTCGGCCCGGTCGGCGGGTAAGCCGGTCACGTTCAAGGGCAAGACGCACACTGTGGCCGAACTCAGGGAGGACAGCTTCAAGGGCGTCGACCTGGCCCTGTTCTCCGCCGGCGGGTCGATCAGCAGGAAGTTCGCCCCCATCGCCGCCGCCGCCGGCTGCGTCGTCGTCGACAACTCGTCGGCCTTCCGCATGGATACGGCCGTGCCCCTCGTCGTGCCCGAGGTCAACCCCGGCGACGTCAAGTCGCACAAAGGCATCATCGCCAACCCCAACTGCTCGACCATCATCATGGTCGTCCCGGTCTGGCCGCTGCACGACGTCAACCCGATCGAGCGGATCGTGGTCAGCACTTACCAGGCCGCCAGCGGGGCCGGCTACCAGGCCATGGTCGAGCTGCGGGAGCAGGCCCGCGATTTCCTCGACGGCAAGAAGGTCACCCCCAAGGTCCTCCCGCACCCGATCGCCTTCAACCTGTTCAGCCACAACTCCAAGGTGGGCGAGAACGGCTACAACGAGGAAGAGATGAAGATGGTCAAGGAGACGCGGAAGATGTTCCACTGCGACTCCATCCAGGTAACCGCCACCTGCGTGCGGGTGCCCGTGCTGCGGGCCCACTCCGAGTCAATCAACATGACGTTCTGCCGGCCCATCGGCGAAAAACAGGTCCGCGAGATCCTCGCCTCCGCCCCGGGCGTGCGCATCGTCGACGACCGCGAAAACAATTACTTCCCGATGCCGCTGGAATCGACCGACGGCGACGATGTGTTCGTGGGCCGCATCCGTCAGGACATCAGCCAGCCCGACGGCCGCGGCATCGACATGTTCGTCAGCGGCGACCAGCTCCGCAAAGGCGCCGCCCTCAACGCCGTCCAGATCGCCGAAATCCTGTAGCCGCGCCTTGATGGCCACAAACGCCTTGTGTGGGACCGCCATCCTGCCGGTCCGGTTGACCGACGGGGAGTCCGCCTTCGGTCCGATTTCCGCCAAGGCGAGACTTCCGCTTCGGCGGGCATCTCATGTGTGGGACCGGCATCCTGCCGGTCTCTCCGCGGTGAATCCATTCCGCCTACCTGAGTCAATCTGCGTCATCTCGTCGCGGCGAGCCGAGTAGGCGGCTGCGGGCCCTCACTCTTTACATCGATTCAGTCTATTGCCCACATGGATCGACACACATGAAGGCACAATGTCCGGGCTTTCTTTTTGATTGAACACAGAGGACACGGAGTAAA
>JACQVT010000518.1 GCA_016209665.1 Planctomycetota bacterium
CCGACACGCCCTCGAAGAAGACCCGGACCAGTTTGTCGTACTGGAAGTCCGCGTGGTAGTAGTAGCGGTGCAGGAAGAACGTATCCTGCGTGGGAAACCCGCCGCCGAACTGCCCCTCGCCCGAACCGAAACGCTTGTGGGTGACGGCTTCCACCCGGCCGCGGGTCTCGCCGCCCAGCCGCAACGTCAGCTCGTCGCTCAGGTGAATCCGCTTGATGGGGTCGAAGAAGTCCGGCTGGTAGGAGCCGGGCGGCCCGTCCAGGTAGCTGAAATCATCGTCCTGGCGGAGCGGCCCGTACTTGGGGCCGCTCAGCGGTTGGGCTGTTCCGGCCGGCTGGCTGGCCGGCGAGGTGACGGCCGACGGCCTCGTGGACGCAGCGACTTGCCCGTGGGCCCAACCCGGGCCGGCCAGCGTCACCCCGATGAGCAGGCTCAGTCCGCAAGAGGCCGTGACCCGACAACCGGATTCGTGGTTCATGTTCGACATCCAAAGTGCGTCGACCGGAACACTCTTCTGCGGACGCGATCGGACGTCACGAGGAACACCGATGCCCCTGCAACCCGATCATCACCACATGAACGGTTCGACAGCCGGCTGTGCGGCATCACCTCTATCCGTCTAGTCAGGACATCGAGGATACTGGATATCCATGATAAAGGGCCCGACCGAACTTGTCAAGATCCCGGTCTCGCATACGCCGCACGGACCGTTGGATCTCGGTTCCGGCTGCTATTGAGGCACAGGCAGCTACAACGGTCGACGGAAGACCGTCCGGCCCCGGTCGAGCATGTCGAGGGCGGCGGCATCCTGTCCGGGCCTGACCTTGACCCGCTCGCCCTTGACACCGCTGCCCTCAGCGCTGGCCCCGGACTCAGTTCGGGCAGCTTGGGTCAACCGGATTGCCTTGACCGCGGTGTCGCTGACGTAGGCCTGGGAGTGGTCGCTGTACGCTCCACCCTCGTTGCTGAGCCAGTAGGTCGTGTCGTCCACCCTGAGACCGGCCTGGGCTTGATTGACGTGCATCTGTCCTCGATAGCCGAGGGGCAGGCCGGGGGGAAAGGTGTCGAGCCCATCCACGTACCCCTCGTTCTTCGTTCCGACGCCCTGCGCGCAGCCGGCCGACGGAAAGTACATGTCGTACGGCGTGCCGTTCTGGTTGATCTGGACGTTGGTGTAGTTGTTGCCGACGACTGCCTCTTCTTTCCAGAAGTGAATGTTGGGGAATCCCTCGTGGGGGTTGGCGTTCCCGTGCCCGCGGCCCGGCCAGGGCAGCGGCTCGACGAAGTCTGGCGTGGCCTTCGCCCCACGGGCCAGCATGAGACTCAAGACGATGCCGGCCAGGATGAAGCCGCCGTCTCCGCGCCGGCAGTGGGCCACGACCGCTGTTTGCGCCTGCCTGTAATCGATGACAAAGCCGCAGGGCTCGCCCGGCGGAACCACGCCACCCCATCTTTTCCCCTCCTCAGCCCTGCGCGTATCAGGACGCCGCCGGCGCGGTGGACTGCCGGACCGTCAGCTCCACGGGGAGCACTTCCTGGCACGGTTCGTCTTTGCCCCGCAGGCGTTCGATCAGCCGCTGACACGATCGACGGCCCAGTTCGTAGAGCGGGGTGCGGATCGTGGTCAGCGAAGGGGTCACGAATGCGGCCTGAGTAATGTCGTCACAACCCACAACACTGACGTCCGACGGTACCCTTCGCCCCAGGGCTTGCAGTCTCTGAATGGCGCCGGCGGCCATCTTGTCGTTGCCGGTGAAGATCGCCGTCAGAGACGGGTTGGCGGTGATCAGTTTCTCCGCGGCGGCGGCTCCACCTTCCTCGGTATAGAACCCGTCCTCCATGCAGGAAGCCGGCAGCTCGACGCCGTGCTGGGCCAGCGTCTCGGCAAAGCCGGCGATCAGGAGCCGGGCGGTCTCGACGTCGCCGGCGCCGTGGATCATGCCGATGCGGCGGTGTCCCAGGCCGACCAGATGCTCAGCCGCGAGCCGGCCCGCCGCCCGATAGTCGGCCACCACGTGGTCCAGGCCGGGCCAGGTATTATTCACCAGGATGAACGGCCGTTTCCGATCGCGAAACCGATGCAGGAACCGGTGCTCGTCGGTCGAGCCCATGAACAACATGCCGTCGACAAAGCACCGGTCGAACAGGTCCAGGTACCGCTTCTCGCGCAGGAAGGACCGCCCGGCCGCCTCGAGAAGAATCTTGTACCCGCTGCGGTTGGCCCGATCGTAAATGCCGCTGATGAGTTCCCCGAAATAGGGGTCGGCGAACGTGTGCCGCAGATGGGGCACCAGGATGGCCAGGATGTTGCTTCGCCGGTTCTGGAGGCCCTGGGCGAGCCGGTTGGGGCGATAACCGAGTCGCTCGATGGCGGTCAAGACCCGGGCCCGCGTAGGCTCGCTGATCCGCTGGTCGCCGTTGTTCAGAATGAGAGAGACCGTGGTCAGGGATACCCCGCTGGCGTCGGCGACGTCGCGGATGCTGACCGGCTTGCGCTCGACCGCAGACTGCTTCCCGTTAGTCCTGGCCATGGCTCTTTTTGCTCCTGAAAATCCGCCCCGCCGACCCGAGGGCGGACTGGCGCCTTCGGCGCCCCTGGGGGCTGACACTTCCGATTCGGTGGATGAACTGCCAGTGACACTTTAGAGCCATAATAGGGTCCGTTTCTTCATCTTGCGAGCCGAACCCACTTGACACGGGGACCGATCCCTGGTAAAACATTTTACCAGACCAGGAGGGCTGGATCAAGCGGTTCGGTGCCCGTGTCCGGAGGAATTCGTGGGGGCTGCGATCAAGGCCGATCCGCTGGGCGGTGAATCAAGTCGTCACCAAGGCAAGGGTTCGAGAGGCCGGTGCGACCCAGGTCTCTCGCGAGAGCAGGGCCA
>JACQVT010000519.1 GCA_016209665.1 Planctomycetota bacterium
ATCGAGTACAACGGCGGCGGCAAGGCGACCTGCGTCGCCCTGGCCGCCGGCCCCGACGGCCTGTACTTCAGCGACCTCTACAAGGATCTCAACTACAGCTCGCCGATCGACCGCGGTGCCAACATCCTGCGGGTCCGTTTCGTTGGATCCGCGGAGTTCTCCGCGGACGTGACCTCGGGGCCCGCCCCGCTGGCCGTGCAGTTCACCGATACCTCGAACGTGCCGTCGCCGTCCGACTGGCTGTGGCAGTTCGGCGACGGAGCGAGCAGCACGCCGCAGAATCCGCCCCACACGTATGCGGCGGACGGCGTCTACGATGTACGGTTGCGCGTCACGGGCGCCAACGGTGTGGTCGTCGTGCAGAAGAACGCCTTCATCCGGGTGGGCGAGTTCCCCTCGGTCGCGCTCATCGGCGGGTCGATCCCTCTGACCGCTTCCGACCAGGCGGTGGTCAACCGGCTGACCGGCCTGGGCTTCACCGTCGACGTCTACGATGATGAGCCCGCGAACCGGCCGTCGGCGGGCCAACTGGCCGGCAGCCACGATCTCGTCGTGATTTCGTCCACCTGCCTGTCCGGCAACATCGCCGGGCAGTTCCGCGATCTGCCCGTCCCGCTGGTCTACTGGGAACAGGCCCTGAACCGCACCGACCGCGAGCCTCTGGCCAGCAACGGCGTGGCCCTGAGCAACGTGACGCAGATCAACCTGTTGACGAGCAGCCATCCGGTCACGACCGCGGTGCCGCCCGGTCCACTGACGGTGTACGCGGCGCCGAGCAACCTCAGCGTGGCCTTCGAGTCGTTCGGGCCCGGGGTGACCATCCTGGCGACGCAGGTGGACGACCCCTCCAGGGCGGCCATCATGGTGGCCGAGTCAGGCGCGTTACTCCTCGGCGGACGCTCCGCGCCCGCTCGACGTGTGTTTTTGTTCCTCGAGGATTCCGGGTTTGCGGTCGCGACGGCGCGGGCCAAGCAGATTTTCGACCAGGCCGTCCACTGGGCCCTTCGCAGGGCCATTTTTTCGGCCCCGGCCGACCTCGACCACGACCGGGACGTGGACCAGTCGGACCTGGACCTCTTCATGACCTGCGCCACCGGCCCGCTCCTCGGCCCGCCGGCCGCCAACTGCACCCAGGCCGATCTGGACGGCGACAACGACGTGGATCCCGTGGATTTCGCCCGGTTCCAACGGTGCATGAGCGGCGAAAACAACCTGGCCGATCCGAATTGCCTGGACTGATATGAATCGCGCGTTGAGTCTGCGCGTTGCGGCCGGCGCCCTCGCCGGCGGACGAAACGCTGGAAGACGGCCTGCGGGGCGCAGGCCGCTACCCGGTGGACGTGGAGTGAAACCGTCATTCGTATGAGACGCGAGTTGTCGAGGGTGCCCGCCGTGATTCTACCTTCCCTCGATCTGCTCTACTGTGCTCGGTTGAGAAGACTCCGCATCTGGGCCAGCCGCGTCGCGAACGGTGGATGGGTCGAGAAATAGACGAACAGGTCCGGCAGCGGATCGTTGCCGTGCTGGGCTTGCAGACGCTGCATCATGCGGACGGAGGCGGCGGGCTCGAGGCCGGCGCTGCAGACCAGGCGCACGCCGAAGGCGTCGGCCTCCAGCTCCTGGTCCTGCGTGTAGGCGCTCTGCATGAGGCGGACGCCGACGTCCAGGACCTTCGGCGTGATCAGCCTGCCCAGCGGGGCGGCCCGGGAGGCGGCGCCGAGCAGCGTGCTGGTGACCAGCCGGTCGAAGGCGTGGCCGCGGACGACGTGGCCGATCTCGTGGCCCAGGACGAAGGCGATCTCGTCGGTTTTTCGCTCGCACAGTTCGACCAGCGGCCGCGTGACGAAGATGAATCCGCCCGGCAGGGCCCAGGCGTTGGCAACGTCGGCGGCAACGAGGTGGAACGCCCACCGCCGGCGGCGATCGGTCAGTCGGCCCGCCAGCCGCTCGCCGAGATCGACGAGAAGCCGGGCCGCCTCCAGGTCCTTGTCCAGCGGCATCTGGCGGGCCAGGGCCGCCGCCATGTCCCGCCCCACGTCGAACTCGGCCCGGATGATCTCGTCCTGCGAGGCGGTCAGGGAACTCCACACCCACTTGCCCTTGCGGAGCTTGGGGCCGAGGAAACAACCGAGGTTATAGAACACTCGAGGCATGGTGGATCAGCGAGACGATCTGACCGAAGAGATGCGGGAGCACGTGGATGTGACCAACGTTGACCAGAACGATGACCCGAGAGCTGTCGGCCACGACGAGCATCAGCGCGCCTTGTTCATCACCCGATCGAGCGTCTGTCGATCGGCTTCAAGGTCCGCCATCGTCAACGAGCCCTCGGAGACCTTGTGCCGCTTCAGCCATGCGTCGGTTTCAAGACGATCGAGCCCGAGCACTCGGGAGAGTTCGTAGTGGCTGAGTTTCCCGCGCCGGAACAGCTCCAACGCGTAGACCTCCTTGACGTCGGCGTCGAGGTCTGCGGTTTCCCGGCGCACTCTCTCCTCGACGTCAGCCGGCAGATCGAGCGTCACGTTTAACGGCATAACCCACCTCGTTACGTCCTTCAGTATACTGTTGACTGCGCTGGTAATCCAGGCCGCCTGACGCCCCGCCACGGAAGCACTAAGCGCCCAGGTGACCGCAGACCGGTCGGTCCGGCCGACGAGCGAGACTAATGACCAAGCCGTTGGACATTCGGGCTTCGGACTTCATTTAGACATTCGTCGTTAGACATTCGTTATTCATCATCCCCCGGATCAAGGACCGCCATGAACGCCTCCTGAGGGATGACGACCTGGCCGACCATCTTCATGCGTTTCTTGCCTTCCTTCTGCTTTTCGAGCAGCTTGCGTTTGCGGGTCACGTCGCCGCCGTAGCACTTGGCGG
>JACQVT010000527.1 GCA_016209665.1 Planctomycetota bacterium
GTTGGAAGCTGTGTTGAATGCACAGCTTCACCGTGGCTCCGGACGCGATGGCCGGGAGGGTCGGTTCGGCGAGCAGGATCGTCTCTCGATCATAGAACGCCACTTTGATGCCCGCGGGTGTGGCGGTGTCGCCTACGTTGGTGACGTCCACACAGATGTCCACGACTTCGCCGATGCGCGGATTGCCGGTGGATACCGTGAAGACCTCGGAGAAGGTGCAGAGGTCGCCCGGTATGGCCTGCAGCGTGAAGTCTTGGGTGTCGATCAACGTAGGCGTGCCGACGACGGTGTCGTCCACCACCGACACTTCCACCGTGACGATGCCGGGCTCGGTGCCCGCGGTGAACACCGTGCAGAAGCGGCCGTTGGCGTCGGTTACGCCGGATGTCGCGGCCAGCCTGCTTTGACGGTTCGGCGGCAGGATCTTGAGCAGCACCATTTTGTTCGCGACCGGGGCGCCGTCTTTATTGGTGACCGTGGCGCAGATGTCGGCGCGCGTGGCGCCATCGGCGGCCAGCGCCGGCTTGGTGGTCGAGGCGCTGATGCGCAGGTTGGCGGCCTGTACGAAAACCTGCATGGTGCTGGTCGACGTGTTGACACCGTCGGAGACCGACAGCGTGATGGGGACGCTCCCACGGAAGGCCCCGATGGGTTGGATGTTCAGGAAGCGGCCGCCCGCAAGCGACGCACCGAGGGCGGCCGGCCCGGCATCGGCGAGGGAGATGCTGAGGCCGGAGACCGCGGTTTCGGCATCCGCGATCAAGTTGAACAGGTCGAGATGCGTGGCCCGCCCTTCCAAAACGTTGAAGACCGGATAGTCGGGGGCGTTGGCGTTGGCCATCATGTAGGCCATGAGGTTGCCGAAGAAGGTCTGCGCCCCTTGCGAAAGTTCAGGGGTAGGCGCCTCAAAGCGCCAATAGATGTATAGGAAGGAATTCACGAATACCACGGGGCCGGAGCCGGCGTTCAGGGCGCCGGGCGGGATCAAGATGGCCTCGTCCTGGCTGCCGCTCAGGATGGTCAAGGCCAGCGGGTTTTGTGTCGTGTTCCTGGCCTCGCCCCGGCCGGCGGGAACGGCGGTGACGGCGCCGAAGGGACCGTTTCGGATGGCCTCTGGCATGAGCGGAGTGGGGGTCACGATGGAAGCAGTGGTCCGAGTAAAGGTCGCGGTGATGCCGAAGGGGGCCCCCAGCATGGTGGTCGCCAAGGGCCAGCTGCCCCCGGTGAACACCATTACGGCGCCGCCACGAGCTGCGAATTCGCGCAGCGCCCGCGCCTCGGCGGCGGTGTTGGTGGCGGTTGACCCGGAGTGAAGAGCCGCGTAGAAGAGGTCGATGCCGGCCAGGCTGTCCGCATCGATTCGTACCACCGTCTTGAAGGCCAGCCTTGGGGTCTGGACGGTCTTGCCGGGGCCAAATCTCGTCCGCAGAAAAAGCATTGAAGGGATAAGGAGTGTGTTCCTGGAGAACAGCTCCGGATGATGGAGCCCCAACAAACCCATATGGATGCCAATGACCAGAACATCGGAGGCGCCTGGTCGTGGCGCGTCGTTGGTCGCCGTCACCGTGACCGAGACCTCGGCCTCGGCAGTGGCCCCTCCCAGGGCGATGGAGTAGCGGAACTTGGCGACGCCATGAAAGTCCTGGTCCGGCGCGATCCAGACGACGCCGTCAATAATGGCGACCGCGCCTACAATGCCGGAACCATCCTGGAGCTGGGTGACGGCGATGATGGAAATCTGGCCGGGTGCCACGCCGGAAACCGTATCGTTGTCCGTCAAGGTGGGTAGCGGAACGACTTCGTTTTCCGGGATCGTGACGGCGTCGGCTACCGCGATGACCGTGGGGTTGGGGACGGGGACCAAGGCCGGGTCGAGCACGATGGTGATGTTCGCCGCCGTGAGGGATTGGTTGCCCACGGCGTCTCGCGCTGTGATCGTGTGGTGATTGGCGCCCAGTTCCAACAAGATCGTATGACTCCAGGTGGTCGCCGGGGACGGCGCAACCACGAGTTGTCCATCGATGAGGATCGCCGTGCCCGCCTCCTTGGCGCCCGAGATCGTTTGCGTAGCGGATCGGGTGGGGCTGACGGGGGGTGTTACCGTGGGCGTTGCCGGGGGGGTCAGGTCGAGCGCGATATTCTCGTTGACGGCTGGGCGGCTCAGGTTGCCAGCGGCGTTGCGGGACCGCAAGGCTATGGGATTGTTTCCCTCGGCCAGCGCCATGTCGAAGGACCAGGTGATGGCCGCATCCGCGGGCACGATTTCCACGTCGTTGAGCAGTACGGCGTCTCCCGCCGCCTTGGTCCCGCCTATGGTCTGTGTGGCGAACCTGGTGGGGCTGGTGATGGGGTTGAGCTTGGGCGCGGCGGCCGGAGTGGTGTCGGGGAGGTCGTGCCCCGGCGAAAGGCTGATGAGATAGTGCATCAGGTTGCCGAAGAGCGCCCTAAAAGCGGGGTCTGGAGCACCGGTGATCGTGTGGAGGTGCGAGTAGGAAAACATGAAATCTTGCGCGAAAATTATGGCGCCGGCGCCCGGTGACCATACGTCACGATCCATGAGGGCCACTTCGATGTTGGGGCCCGTGATGATCGGGATGGCCAAGCCTAGCACGGTGATGGTCTCGTGACAGTTGCGCGTCCAACTCACATGAGTAACAGCGCCAAAGGGTCCATCCCGGATGAGATCGGGGATGGATGCCGTCGGCCGCGCCGTTCCGGAAGGGGCGCAGGAATTGAAAATCGTCACGCCGAAGGCCTGAGTCAAGCTGTTGGCAGCCGTGGCGGCCGCGTGGCCCGAGAAGATGGCCAGGTGGCCTCCGTGCTCGACGAAAGATCGGAGGGTGGCGGCCTCCTCGGATGTGAGCGTTGGGACGGGGCCGAATTGCGAGTCGAAAACGATGAAAAATACATCGACGTCGGCAAGCGACACGGCCGTGACGGTGTCCATCTCCACAAAGGCGAGAGGCTTGATGGGGACGATGCCGCCGGGTCCGAACTCATCCTGGAGAAGGCTGTGGGCGGGGATCGACGGTAGTGCGCCGATGCTCGCGCCATGGCGGAGGGCGGAGAGCATGCCGATGGTCCGGCCTCCCGGCCCCCCGAACTCCGCGCGTTGGACTACGCGCGTGACCACCAGCCCATCGTTTCCGGCCTCGTCCCGAACGAAGATATCGAAGCTGTTGTCACCCAGTGCCAGGGATAGCCGCGCCGACCAAGTCGCCAGAGCATCGGCGGGCACCACCACTACACCGTTGATCACCACCGCGCCACCGGCCTCCTTGGTGCCAGAAAGGACGATGGCAAAGAGCGGGGTGGGACTGTCGAAGGAATCCAGCGTGGGAGCGGCGGGCGCCGTGGTGTCAAGGGTCACCGAGAACGTGACGGTCGATGGGCTCTGTTGGCCGGCGGCGTTGCCGCTCGTGATCGAGATCGTGTTATGGCCCTCGATCAGGGCCAGGTCATAGGACCAGGTGGTCTGCGCATCGATGGGAACCACGATCACGCCGTTGATCAGGATCGACGTGCCCGCTTCCTTGGCGCCACTTAGGCTGAGTGGCGATGCCCTCGTCCTTGTGGGCGGCGCCACGACCGTGGGCGGAGCGGGGGGCGTGGAAAATGCTTCTACGACCACGAAGGGCGAGAGGTGCTGGACTTCACCCCGTATGCGATCCGTCGCCGCGAGGATTTCCAAGGTTACGTTGCCGGGGGGGTCGGGTTGGGTTATGCGGCTCGTGGGCAGGAGGGAATCGGCGGTTCCGTCGTTCAGGAAATGCAGGAGCCTTAGGCCCGATTCGGGGCCTTGGAACGCGATGGGATCGTATGGCACGATCACGGTGATGGGGGGCGTGAACTCGGCTGTGGTGGCGATGTCGAAGTAGCGGGCCTGGCCGGCACTGCCCACCACTCGGAAGCCATCGGGAGCCGCTGGGCCGGCAGTCGTGACCAAAAGATGGGTCTGGCCAGTGATCGTGACGCCCGCGAACGTCACACTCACCCCGCTACCAAGGTCCACGGAGACATTACTGCCGGCCGGGGTGTTCGGGCCGGGCTCGTCGAACTCCAAGGCGATCCCCTTGAGGCGCGTCTCGGTCCCCTCATGGGAGTCGGGGTCGATGTCGAATTCCGCCGCGATGCCGCGGAGGCGCACTTCCTGCGCGTTGCTATCGGCATCGAATTCCAGGGCGACGCCGCGGAGGCGCACTTCCTGCGCGTTGCTATCGGCATCGAATTCCAGGGCGATGCCGCGCAGACGCGGAGCCGCCGGCTCTTGGGCGGCGAGGGGTAGGAGCGCGACCCACAGCATGGCCCAAAGGAACACGAGCGCCCTATACGGCAGATTTGTCCGCGGCATGGCTTCTTTCCGCCGCCGGATCAGGGTTGCCTGAGGGTCACTTCAATCTGTACGAAGTTGGCCTGGGGTGTAAGGAGGATTTGGCCGTGCGTCGCCGTCACGAATGGCAAGGCCGCGGCGTCTTCGATCTCCGAGAAGCTGGTGCCGTTGACTCGGAATCGAAACTCTCGCTCGGGCGTGGCCGGATCGCTGTCCACCAGCTTTCCGATGGCTGCCGCTTCGAGGGTATCCAGGCGGATGGCCTTGAGCCGCATGTTGGACCGATTCAGCAGGGTGGCCACGTCGATCACGGGGCTCCGCAACACGGCCGTCGTAACGCCCGGTTTGAGCAGCAGCGAGCCATCGGTGTCCAGCAATACCGCGGATGACGTCGCCGTGAGGGCGCCGTTCTGGTCCTTCCAGAGGGCAAAATTCAAGGGGCTGGCCGTCGTTTCCGTGCCGGCCACCAGACCCGGTCCCCGAGCCCCGATGTTCCGCGTCCGTTGGCCTTCAAGGTCGACACCGGCGAGGATCGCGGGCGACGTCGGCTTTAGTTCGACGTTGGTGCTGAAGAGATCGTCGACGACGAATTGTGGGTCGACCACCAGATTTTCGACACCGAGGGCTTGCATACCTTGTTCGTTTGAAGCCGTCGTGTTTTGGAAGAGGATGTTGTGGCTAAAGATGAACCCCGGTGAGCTCGGACCTTTAGCGACGAACGTGTTCTTGAAGAATATGTTATTCTGAAAGCGCAGGTTGGATGGTGCCCCACTGCTCCACGAAACTGCGGTATTAGCACATTTCTTGAACGTACAGTTCACTACGGCGCAGTCGGAAGCGCCAACTCCCATCCCGGTCGCACAGTCCACAAATACACATCCTACGAACCGATTGGCAGAGAA
>JACQVT010000528.1 GCA_016209665.1 Planctomycetota bacterium
ACCCGTCGCTGGCGATGAAGGGCCTGTGGTGGTCGGGGCAACCCGTCGCTTGCGCTCCGGGCTCTGAAGGTGTTATTCCGCTATCGGGAGTCTGGCCTATGGACGAGTCTCGCTGGCACGACATCGGCTCGGCGGAAGAACTGAGTGGCAAGGGCTTGCAGCAGGCGGTCGCCGGCCAGATGCTCGGGTTCTTCGCGGAACTCGGCTGCCATCTGCCGCCGTTCCCCTACATCGCCCATTCCCGCGGCTGGTCGGCCGAAGACATGGAGCGGAACGTGCGCTACGTCATGGAGAGCCGGGAGCTGCGGGACGGGGCCGCCGATCTGGTTGCTCGTGCCGTCAGTCTCGCGAAGACGCTCCTGTCGGGCGAGGCCGGCGAAGCCCGCACCACCCGCGGCGGCCGCAAGGCCCATCAGCTCGACGTCCCGGCCCAGATCTGATCGCGAACGCGGCAGCGGTTTCAGAGTGAACGCCGCGTCCGGCGCCTCGCCGGACGTCGTCCCTCGCCGAACGGCCAGCGAGGGCGCGGGCCGCTACCGTTTCACGCAAGCGGTGTGAACCGGCACCGGTCTTACACGTTGGGCGGCGTGTAGGGCGGGCGGTAGAGGCGATAGAGGAGCTTGTTGGCCTCGTCATCCGGCGTCTTGAAAACGGGGTCGGTGAAGAACTGTCGCGATTCGGGCTGGATGTACAGCTTTCGGCCGACGCGGTAGGCGATGCCGGCGGCGACACAGGGGAACAGGGCCACTTCGGCCATCTCGATGGTGGCGGACGGTTCCTTTTTCGAGCGGATGCAGTCGGCGAACTGCCGGACGTGGACGGCGGTCAAGGGGTCGACCCGCGAAGCCGCAGGCGCGGGTCGGGTGGCGGGTTCCAACGGCTCATCGCCGATGCCCAGGTACTTGAGGTCCTCGATGGGTGATTCCACGCCGGCCGGCAGCATCAGCAGGCGTTGGCCGCCGACGTACAACGTGTGTTCGCTGCCGAAGACCTGCATACCGCTGCGGGTGGGGACGGGTGTGGGATCGTCGAGGTCCTCATGGCCAGCGGGCGGCACGGCGGCCGGTCCCCAGCCGGCGTAGGCGTTGCTGAGCCGCACCGAGTACACGTGCATGAACTTGCCCCACGGCAGGTCGTACTCAAACGTGGCATCGAGCGTGTCGGGCGTCTCGCGGAAGTCGTCGAGCCCGTAGTTGCCGCCCACCGCCACGATGCTCCGCGGCACGGTGACGCGCATGGCCGCCGTCATCAGGTCTTGCAGGTGGAATCCCCAGGTCATCGCCTCACCGCCGCCGTAGTCCCAGAAGTGCTGCGGGTACTGCACGCGGACGGGGTCGTAGGGCTGCTGCGGCGCGGGGCCGAGCCAACGGTCGTAGTCCAGGCTCGGCGGCGGGTCGCCGTCGGGCTGCCGCGCGATCGGGGCCTGCTGGGCGAACGTCCAGGTGCGGACCTGGGGAATCCGTCCCAGTTGGCCGGACCGCACGATACCGCCGGCCTCGGTCAGACTGCGTGCGGAGCGGTACTGCGTACCGACCTGGACCACACGCTTGTACTTGCGGGCCGCGTATTTCATGGCCGCCGCTTCGTTGGTGAACTGGGCGACCGGCGCCTCGATGTAGATGTCCTTCCCGGCCGCGCAGGCGGCGAGAAAGGGAATCATGTGCCAGTGGTCGGGCGTGGCAATCAGGACGCCCTCGACCTGGGGGTCGTCCAGGACGTCGCGGTAATCACCGGTGGCGGCGGGCCGATTGCCGGTGATGCGGGTCGATGCTTCGACGGCGGCCGCGGCGCGGAGGGCGTCGACGTCGCAAACCACCGAGAAGGCGATGCCCGGCTGGCTAAGGGCGGCCTCGAGCAACTGCGTCCCCCGGCGGCCGCATCCGATCAGGCCGAGCACCACGGGCTCGCCCGGCGCCTTGGCCGCTCGCGCGGATCTCGGCCGGGTGACCGTCGCGGCCGCCGCGCCGATTGCCGCGGTGCTACCGCAGCGCTGAATGAATTGGCGTCGGGTCAGACTCGATGGTGATGGCACGTCCGCATGGTTCCGCATCGTCAAGGGTCAGCTCCTGGTATCCTGGCGCCACGCGCCGCTCGCCGGTCGAGTGCATTCTACGGATTGCCGGACTGTCCGGCGGCCATTCGCGTCCGCAGGCCGGCGTAATACTCCCGGGCGTGGTCCAGCCGCTCGTGGATGCCCCGCCCGCGGTCGTCGACCGGCTTGATCTCGCGGGCGATCCTGTCAATGCGCGAATCATAATCGCCTCGTTCGAGGCTGGCGAGGGGCGGACTTGATCTGCCGGGCGGATGGAGCCAAGATGATAGCCCCATTCGCCGACGCGAGGGATAGGACAGGGACCGTCTCCGGTCCAGGAAGGAACAACCACCATGCTCAGAATCGCCGTCGCCGCTGCCGGCTCGCTGACCGTCGCCGTGTGCCTGCCTTGCCTTGCCGCCGAATCGTTGGGGCTGGCGAACGTCGGGCACGAACGGGTCATCCGGGCGCTCGTGGTCACGGGCGGCCACGCGTTCGACCACACGGAATTCTTCCAGATGTTTGACGGCCAGCCGGACATCCTCTGGACCGAGGCGGTGCTGCCCGCCGCCGCCGGCATGCTCGCCCCGGACAAGCTGGCCGGTTACGACCTGATGGTGTGGTATGGGTTCGGGCAGAAGCCGGACGACCAGGTGCAGCGGAACGTCAAGGCGTACCTCGACGCCGGTCGGCCGCTACTCGTGCTGCATCATGCCATCGCGATGTTCCCCCGCTGGCCCGAGGCCGAGAAGATCATCGGCGGCCGATACGTCTTGAAGGCCGAGGAGGGCCACCCCGGCTCGACGTTCAAGATGGACCAGCGCGTGCCGGTGAAGATCGCGGACCGGTCGCATCCGATCACAAGGTTCATGGACGACTTCGAGGCCATCGACGAGGTGTACGACAAGGTGCCGATCGGCCCGAACGTGACCCCCCTGCTCACGACCGATCGCCCGGCGTGCATGCCGACGCTGGGGTGGACGCACAAGTACGGCAACAGCACAGTGGTGTATATCCAGCTCGGGCACGGGCCGACCACGTTCCGCAGCCTCGACTACCGCCGGCTGGTCATGCAGTCGATCCGCTGGCTGGCCGGGGCCCTGCCCGATCCGTCGGAGGAGGGGTTCACGCCGCTGTTCAACGGCAAGGACCTGGAGGGCTGGAAGATCACCGGCAAGCCGGAGGGCTTCGCGGTCAAGGACGGCGTCATCCGCAGTGACAGCAACCAGGGCGGCGACTGGATGCACACGCCGAGGACGTACACGAACTTCATCCTCCGCGTCGAGTGGCGGGTGGGCATGGGCGGCAACAGCGGCATCTTCGTGCGGGCCCAGGAGGGGCGGTTCCCCTGGCTGAGCGGCACTGAGATCCAGATCAGCAACGAGTACCGCGACCCGCCGCACTGCACGGGCGCGCTGTACGGGATGGCGGCTGTCAGCCCGCGGCCGGACGAGCGAGCCACCGTCTGGCACGAGACGGAGATCCACTGCGACGGCTACCGGATGAAGGTGTTCTGCGACCACGTCCCGGTGGTCGACGTGGATGCCCGCAACGTGCCGGTGCTGGCCGGCCGGCCGCTCACCGGGTTCATCGGCCTGCAAGACTCGCACAACCGCGAATCGTGGATCGAATACCGCAAGGTACTGGTCAAGGAGCTGCCGATGAGTGAGGGTGGTGCGTCGACGTGGCGGCTGGGCACGCAGGCCTACACGTTTCACAAGTACTCGCTGTTCGAGGCGATCGACAAAGCCCGAGCGTTGGGGTTGAACTACATCGAGATGTTCCCTGGCCAGGCCCTCAGCCCCGACAAACCGGATGTGAAGTTCGACCACAACTCGCCCAAGGAAATCCGCGACGCGGTCCGGGCGAAGCTGGAGCAGGCGGGGCTGACGGCCGTGGCCTACGGCGTGGTGCGCATCGAAGGCGAGGAGACTGAGGCCCGCAAAGTCTTCGACTTCGCTCGTGACATGGGCATCGGGACGGTCGTGTCCGAACCGAAGAACACACCCGCGATGTGGGACCTGCTGGACAAGATCACGCAGGAGTACGGCATCAACCTGGCGATCCACAACCATCCCAAGCCGTCGATCTACTGGGACCCCAAGGTCGTGGTCGAGGCGGTCAAGGGACGCAACCCGCGGATCGGAGCCTGCGCGGACACCGGCCACTGGATGCGGTCGGGCATCGACCCGATGGAGGCCCTGCGGATGCTCGAGGGGCGGATCATCGAGCTGCATTTCAAGGACCTGGGCGAGTTCGGGAAACGTGAGGCCCACGACGTGCCCTGGGGCACCGGCAAGGCCGACATCAAGGCCCTGATGGCGGAGCTGCACCGGCAGAAGTTCTCCGGCGTGTTCAGCATCGAGTACGAGCACAACTGGTTCGGCTCGATGCCCGAAATCGCCGAGTGCATCAAGTATTTCCACGCGGTGACCAAGGAACTGATGGCCGCGCCGAACTGACGCGGGATTCGTTCGTGAAAGGATGGGATACGGCCATGTTGAAGAAGATCCTGATTGCGGGCGGGTGTCTGATGGGGGCGATGGCCAGCACCGGCTGCTCCGAGAGCGGCGGGCCACAGTGGCGGCTGGCGGTGATGAGCTATACGTTCAACCGTTTCACGCTGATCGAAGCGATTGACAAGACCCGACAGGTCGGAGCCGGCTACCTCGAGACGTTCTCCTGGCAGAAGGTCAGCCCGGACCGCGGCAACATGCAGTTCAACGCCGACATGCCGGCGGCGGCGATGGACGAGGTCAAGCAGAAGCTGAAGGACGGCAAGGTCAAGCTGACCGGCTATTACTTCCACGAACTGGGCAAAGACGAGCCGGCGACGCGCAAGGTATTCGAGTTCTGCCGGAAAATGGGCATGGAGTACATCGTGAGCGAGCCCGACGAGAAGGTCCTGCCGCTGGTGGACCGGCTCGCCCAGGAGTACAAGGTCAAGGTGGCGATCCACAACCATCCCAAGGACCCCAAGAAGCCGGACTACGCCAACTGGGACCCCGACGGCGTGATGAAGATGATCGACGGGTGCAGCAAGTGGATCGGCTGCTGCGCGGACAACGGGCACTGGGGCCGCTCGGGCCTCGACAGCACCGAGTGCATCCGCAAATACCAGGACCGGCTGCTGACCATGCACCTGAAGGACCTCAACAAGCTCGATCCGGGGGCCCACGACGTGCCCTACGGCACCGGCGTGATCGACCTGAAGGGGATGCTGGCCGAGGTGAAGCGGCAGGGCTGCCCGGTCGTATTTGCCATCGAGTACGAGCACAACATGGAGAACAACGTGGACGACGTGGCCCAGTGCGTCAAGTACTTCAACATGGTCAAGGATGAACTCGGCGTGAAGTGATCGCGCGGGGTGGGCCGGCATCGCGGGCGGTAGTCGCTGCTCCTCCCCTCTTCCACGGGAGATAGGCAATGAACCCACGTCTACGCACTGCACGCGATTTGCCGCGCGCGGCAATGATCGGTGCGCTGCTGCTGGCCGGCACGGTGGCGGACCTGCTTGCGGACGCACCGCCGGCGCAGTCGGCGCCGTTCGAGGCCCATTATCTCGATCGCGAGCAGGCAACACCGCTGGCCCCGCGGCCTGAAGTATTGGCCATGCGGCACATCGTCCTGCACTACGACAAGGGGACGTACTGCGGCCACCCGCGGATGGTGCTGTTCCAGCATTTCAGGGACGACGAGATCATCGTCGGGCACTTCCACGCCCCCTGCCGTTACCAGGAATACGCGGACGTGCGGCACGTGAACTACCAGAACCGGGGCGTACTGCTGCTGCAACGATCGACCAACGGCGGTGAGACCTGGCCGAAGGAGGCCGAGCAGGTTCTGTTCGACAACACGTGGTCGGCGGAACGCAAGCGGGCCTTTCTTTCCCAGGGCCTCGCCGGGCGCGGATCGTACGACATGTTCCAATCCGACTCCGTGTTTCTCTTCGGCCAGACCTACCTGACGAGCGAGTATGAGAAAGAAGTGCCGCCGTGCTTCATGCTGCGATCAGCCGACCGGGGCCGAACGTTCGAGAAGGTGCCCACGGTGATTCGCCACCCCCAGGGGCCGACCTACCGGTTGACCCGGCACAACACGCCCGTGATCCGAATGCCCGACGGCAAGACGCTGCTGGCCGCGTTCCAGATGGCGGATGAGCCCGGGCCCCTGCGCGAGGCCGAGCCGGCCGTATTCGTCAGCACCGACAACGGGGCGACGTGGCGGTTGTTCAGCCGGCCAGTGGTCGACCGGTCGGGCCAGGGCAGCTTCCACTATCCGACGCTGTTCGTGCGCCCGGACGGCGAGCTGCAATGTTACGCCCTGCACATCGCCAAGAAGGACGAGGTCGTCGCCGGCATGAGGAACGCCATCGTGCTGGTCAAGTCGCGCGACGGCGGCCGAACGTGGTCCGAGCCGGTGCCCATCGTGGGCAAGGGCGGCGACTGCTGGAAGAACCCGCACGGCGAGGGTGTGATCTATCGCTCGCCCTATCCGATCGCCCTGCGGGATGGTCGCATCCTTCTCGTCTTTGCCCGCCGGCGGATGCCCGGCGGCATCGGCGGCATCGTCAGCCGCGACAATGGCCAAACGTGGAGCGAGGAGTTCGTACTTCGCGACGACGGCGAGTGGTGGGACCTCGGCTACCCCGTGGGGTGCCAGCTCCGCGACGGCCGAATCCTCGTGATCTACTACTTTCCCGTGCAGGACGGGAACGGACAGGGCGGCACGCGCAGCATCGCGGGCACATTCTTCCGCCTGGGCGAGTGATGCGAGTTACAGTTTGCCTCCCGCCTGAAGATGTAGCGGCCGGCGAGGGCGCCGGCCGCTACCCAAACAGACAGGAGATTCACCCGGAATCCGCACCATTCAGTACCGGGCGACGACCCGCACGCGGCCGGTTGTCACCGGCAACTGCACCAGCCCTTCCCTCACATCGACGATCGGGCAGTCGGTACCGTAGGCGGTCGCCGACCGGAGAAGCTTGCCGTCCGGGTGATGCAGCGACAGATAGACACGCCTGGCCGGGTTGCGGCTGGGCAGGTTGACATCCGCGCGGATTTCGCCGCTCGCTGCGGCCGAGGTGATCTCGAGATCCAGCGGACCGAAGTAGGTCGGCGCGTCCATCAGCCGGACCGTTTTGCCGTCGGCCATCCAGGCCCGCGGCACGCCCCGGCCCAGGTACAGCCGGTCACGCATCTCCATTACGAGCATCAGCCGCATCCACTGGATGAACTTGCACTCGTCGGGCGTCTTGTAGAGCGGGCCGCCGCCTTTGCCGAACGTCACCGACTCGGCGAAGCACACCACGTCGGGGTAGATGCTGATCGCGTAGGTATTGAAGAACGCCCGTAGGAAGTTGGGCACCTGACCGCGCTTGAGATACGCGATCGAATTGTCGAGCAGGTTGGGCTGGGGGTTGACCCCGCCGTAGCAGAAGAACTGCGCGCGGGGATCCTTGAGGCCGTCGTCGGGGCCGTAGCCGGACTCGTCACTCATGAAGATGCGGTCCTCGAGGTCGTTCAGAATCCACGTGACCAGCACATCGTCGGGTTCGACCAGGCCGCCGTCGAGCAGGTGCAGCGAGCAGTACAGGGCCTCGCGAATCCAGCCCTCCTTGCGGTCGGTGAGCACGTAAGCCCGCGGCGGCACGTACGGGATGTACGTCCCGTCCAGCAACCGCACGACCGGACTGATGGCGGCCGATTCGCGGACGCTGGCCATGAGGTCGCCGGCGTAGGCCCGGGCGTCAGCGGCGAGGCGGGAGGCGTCGGGGTGATCGATCTCGGCCAGCGCGTCGGCGGCGGTCTTGAGGCCGAGGTAGTAGTAGGCGTTGGTCGCGTACCAGTAAAGGAATTCGTCGACGTCCTCGAGATCGCCGGCAGGGGCAAGGCCCCATTCGAGCGGTCGGCTGCCGTCGGGGTTCGTGATTTTGGTCGCCTGGCGCTCGCGAGTAATCCAGTCACAGGCGGCGACGAGGTTGGGAGCCACCGTCGTGAGGTACGGTCGGTCGCGCGTCCAAAGGTAATGTTCGGCTGCCGCCCAGAGGATGAACCCGTGGTGCATGTTGTAGCCTTGGGCTGTGTAGTGGTCGAAGCCGGGCGGGGCGGCGGCGTAGAGCAGGCCATCCTTGGTTTTGAAGTTGCCGGGCAGGCCGCGGGTACCCTGCGAGACCAGGCACGGCTCGAAGATGCGGCGGGCCTCCTCGTGTTCGCCCCGCATCTCGAACGAGCGGGAGACCATCATCGCCTCGTTGGCATACATCGGGTACTCGTAAGTGCCGGCCCCGTGCTCGTAAAGGCCGGTGGGCGGATCGCGGTCGGTGGTGATCAGGGCGTGCCAGAAGTTCGCCCGCCAGAGGTTCATCAACGCCGGTTCGGGCACCTGGTAGTTCTCGATCGCATGGCGGAGCCGCAGCTTCCAGAGCCGCACGATCGCGTCGTAGGACGATTGCCATTCGAGGCCCTTCAAGGCCGCGAGTTCGTCGGGGGTCAGTTGCTCGACGTACGGCACCTTGATGACGACCGTGTGTTTCTCACGGGGACCGAGCTGCACGTCGTACCGGATCACGTCGCGCGGCTCGCCGGGCGCATCCGGTTTCTCGGGCTTTGGAAAGAAGTCTTTGCGGTAGACGAGTTCCCCCTTGCCCTCCACGTCGATCTGCCCCCAGACCGGCGTCAGACCGGCACCCGCGGAGGGCTTGGTAGGTGCATCAAGTACCAGCAAGCCGTCAGCGTCGATGTGCATCGGCGGCCGATTCGTGATCCGCAGCCAGAACCCGGCCGGCACCGGCGTATCAGTCGGGTTTTCCATCTCAAGCCGGCTCAGGATCGCCACGGGTTCATCGCCCCGCAGTCCGCTGTGGAAGTTGGCCGCGCGGCCCTCGGTGCCGAACGCCCGCGGGGCAGGCTGTGGATCGGCGAGGGACGCCGCGGTCACCTCCGGGTCGAGGGCGGTGACGAATACGCGCTGGTCGTAACGAACACCCTCCATCTCCCATTGCGAGTGGATGACCGGCAGATAACCCTCCTCCAGCCATCGCTTGATGCTCTTGTGGCTGGCCGGTCCGAACGGCTCGTTCTTGCGGGTGACGAGGATGTACTTGCGCTCCGAATCATCCTTGGTCAGGTTGGGCGACCGCTTGAAATCGTCAAGCGGGCTGCGCAGCGACTTGAACTCGGTGTAGATCAGGCTCCGGGGGTCGATGCTCAGTTCCTGTCTCAGGTTCGGCAGGCCCAGATGCGCCGGCGGAATCCACTTGGGCGGGATGCTCATGGCGTTGGCGAGCGTCTGCTCGGGCATGGCGGCGACCTTGTCCATGACCGTGGCGTCCCAGGCGTCGGGGGGCGGCTTCCAGTTGGCGCCGGTCAAACCTTTCGTGTCGTCGCAGAGGTAACCGCGACCGTCGCGAAGCTTGACGACGCCGTCACGAACCACATCATCCACGAAGAACGAGAAGCCAGGCCCGTGGCCGCCGCGGCGGATCATGACGCGTCCCAGGTCCGGGCTGAGCCGCTGCGGGTTGTCGGCGTACCGAAGATCGAGCACGGCCGCTGCGACCGCGATCGGTTTGGTGGACAGAATCTCGGCATTCCTCCCGACAAAATGAGCCGGCGCGGCACCGGGAAGCTCGATTCGGATCCGGGCCGGCTTCCAGCGCGAGTCGGTAAGGCATCGCATCTCGGCCACCTGCACGTCGGACTTGAATGCGATCCGGATCTTGTACGTCCGGCGATAGTCGAAGCCGGTGGCCTTGACGGCGGGATTCTCCGCTGTCTCTAGCGATTGGATACGATGCATCAGGCGACGCTCGCCGGTTCGGACGACGTCGGTCGCGGCGGTCACAAACCGGCCGTTGAACGGGTCATCCACCTTCATCCACCCCCCGCCGCCGTTGTCGGGCCACACGTGGTACCAGTACGAGATCGTCAGCTCGTCGGGCCGGGGTACATCGCCACGACACACCAGCTCGACTGCGTACACGTCGCGCGGGTGGCGCCATTCCACGTGGAGGTATCCGCCGGCTGGTACGTCGACGGCCGTCTCCGCGTTGTCGTCGTTGGCCCGCGGAGCGTGCGCGGGAGCGGCGGAATCGGGCGTCGCGACATAAGCCGTCCCCCATGCGGCGGCGTTGAAATCGCCCGGATCGGCGGCCCGAACCGAGGCCACGGCAAGACTCAGGAACAGTAGCAAAGCTTTGTGTGGGACCGGCATCTTGCGGGTCCGATGGACCGGCTGGAAGCCGGTCCCACAGGTTTCGTTGCAGACCCTTGGCACGCTGCACGCGCACGTCGTCATCCGATCGACCATGATGCATTCCTCGAGCTGACTTCAGGTGGTCCACGCCGTCCGGCGGCAACAAGGCCACACGCCGCCGTGGCGAGCTTATATAACAACATCTCGCTCGTTCTCCAAGTCCGCCCATCGACAAGCCGGACATCGCTGCGGTATAGTCCCCGCTCGGACCTTGGATCAACGCTTCACGGGAGGCTACACATGAAGCTCATCAACACACGGTCAGACTTAATGACACTCGTCGCAGCATCGCTGATCGTCGCGACCGTCGGGTCGGCTCGCGCGCAGGACGGCACGAGCGCTGCAAGCGGCGCGTTCGACGCCGCGCCGTTCGGTTTCTCGGAGCGCAGCGCGGGCGGCAAGGCCTACGGCGTCCGCTGGGCGGAACCGCGGAAGGTTCGCCGCCTGGCCGTCGAGTTCGCCGCCGACGCAACTGTCCCGCCGACCGAGTCGCTGAAGGTGCAGTACTGGCACCGACATTGGAACGGCCGACCGGACCCGATCGCCACGGAAGTCGCCGCCGGCGGCGAGGGCTGGGCGGCCATGGACGACTGGACCAACGGCGAGTGGAAGACGGCCGAAACCCAGGTCCAGGCCGATGGCAAGAGCTTGGTGTTCACGTTCGCTCCCACCAGCGTCAAGGAGATCAAGGAGGCGGGCGATCAGCCGGTGTCCTACCGCAAGACGATCAAGCTGCGGCTCGTGTCGGAGCAGGAGCTGCCCAGGCCCGTGCGGTTCCAGGCGTTCACCGATGCCGTGTGTCAGCCGCTGACGGTCCGCATCCTGTGGGGCAAGCCGGCCGAGGCCAGCATCAGGACCGACAGCGATGATCCCTGCCGGCTGGAGGTGTTCAACGGTTCGGTCGTCGCCGTTCGGCCGGTCAAGGACGGCAAGATCTTGGTCGACGACAGGATGGGCTGGACGCTGCCGGCCGGCGCGGAAGACGGCATCGAGGCCGACCTCGTCATGGCGGTCGATTCGATCAACGCCCGGTACGACCGGACGATCGTCACCGTCCGGTCGAAGAATCGGCCGTTGTCGTTCGCCGCCGCCGAGGCGGCCCGGGGGGACCGCATCCTCGTGGACGATCTCGGCGTGCTCGTCGTCCGGGGCGACGACCCGGCCACGCTCGACGGCTACCGGCAGACCCTCAAGGAGTTCCCCGGCCGCACGATCTACGACCGCGTGGCCCGCGCCGGCGAGCAGACGCTGGACCGGGCGTGGGGCGACATGCCCATCAAGCACCCGCTGTGGTTCGTTCACGGCCTGCCCGGCGACCGCAACGCCATGCGGCAGGACCCCAACGGGGACATCGGCATCACCAACGTGCGCCACTGGTTCGCCCGCAAGAACGTCCGCAGCGCCAAGGATTCCGACCGCAAGGAGTGGACGGAGCAGATGTTGTGGGTGCGCTTCGGGTTCCCCGAGGACAGCCGGCGCGGCGGACGCGAGTTGAAGGACGGCTATCTGCCGCTGCTTAAGACCTGGTGGCAGGACGGCCCTCTGTACTACGAGCAGAAAACCATTCTCGACAAGCTGCAACCCGACCTCACGGACATCCGTCTCGACGACCCCACCGTGCTGCTGGTGAAAGTCCGAGTCGTCAATGCATCAGCGACCGATTCCGCGCAGGCTCGACTGAGGATCACTACCCACGACAAGGAAGGCGAGAAGCTGACGCTCGAGGGCGACCGGATCATCGCCATGCGCGAGCTGCCCCGCTTCCGCTGCCTCATTCGTGCGGGGGGACGCGGTGAACTGGCCCAGCAGGGCGATGCGATCGGCTGGTCGCTCACTCTTGCTCCGGGCGAATCGCACGAGCTGTTTGTCGCGGTTCCGTCGGTCACGCTCGACAAGGACGAGGAGATCAACGCCCTGGCGAAGCGCGACTTCGAGGCCGACGCCG
>JACQVT010000563.1 GCA_016209665.1 Planctomycetota bacterium
AACTTCACCGGGTCCTGCCCCGAGATAAACGTGTTACCGGTGTCGAAGTTCATCTTCAGCCAGGGCGAGTCGGCGAAGGTCGCGAACAGCCATTCCATGAAGTCGGGGTTGGTCGTGTAGGGGCCGTGCGGTTCGACGTTGACGATGATCTCGTGGCTCTCGGCCCACTCCAGCACGACGCGGTAATACTGCTTCACCAGCACCTTGACCTCGTCGTCGGTGTAGCCCTTGGGCCGGCTCGCCCCGTCGGTGGTGTCCACCCGCGGGCAGCCGATCGCCCGGGCGAACTTGATCGCCTCGATCGTGTAGGGGATGCCGCGGAACTGTCCGTCCGGCCCGGACATCGGATAGGCCGCGTCGACCTGCGAGACCTTCAGCCCCAGCGAGTCGAAGTACCGTTTAAGCCGGATCGGGTCGGCGTGCAGGGCGACGTGCGGGTTATAGCCCAGGCTGTGCACGAAATAGTCGCCGTTGATCGACCCCAACTCGACGTACTTCATCCCGTGCTTCTTGGCGAACTCGCAAGGCACCGCCAGCGGCGCGTCCTGATGCCGCCAGTTGTCGACGTGCATGCTCAGTTCAATCATGATCGGTCGCTCCTCGGTTACACCTTCAACCCCTTCAGATCCGGCTCCATCCTCTCCTTCTTCGCCATCATTTCGTCCCAGGTCACCATCCGGTTCTCGTAGGCGGCGGTGCGGCCCAGGACACACGTCAGGTTGCTGCGGACCGACGGGGCCACCGTCGGGTTCGTGCAGTCGCCCTTGGTGACGGCCTCGTGAAACTCCTTGATGTTGACCACGGTGCCGTCCTTGTACAGGGCGCCATGCGCCCACTCACCGCCCTTGTAGACCGCCTCGGGCATGCCGTCGATCTTCACGTGGGTGTAGTAATCGGTGTCGATCGTGCCCTTGGAGCCGTAGATGCGGCAGGCGATCTCCGTCGGCGCGCCCGGCGTGCACTGGTTGCCCGTGTACGACAGGATGAAGTCCCCGGGGAACCAGAAGTTGACCTGGAACCAGTCGTAGATGTTGCCGTAGGCTCGCAGACCCTTGCTCCCGCCGCCGCCGATGGCCTTGACCGGGTCGGCGTTGACGATCCACGTGCCCACGTCGAGCGTGTGGATGTTCTGCTCGATGATGAAATCGCCCGACAGCTCGCGGAAGCAGTACCAGCGGCGGAGGCGGTCCTCCGGCGCGGCCGGCCCGGGAAAGTGCCCCACGCCCCAGGGATAGTTCGCCCACCCGGTGACCAGCTTGCCGATCGCTCCCGCGTGGACCCGCTTGACCGCCTCGCGGTAATACTCGTTGGCCCGCGTCTGGAAGTCGACCAGGAACACTTTCTTGTTGGCGGTGGCTTTCTTGCCCGACTCGCCGATGCTCAGGCAGCCCGGCGCATCCACCGCGATCGGTTTGGCCACGTAGACGTGCTTGCCCGCCTCGACGGCCGCCGCGCACTGCTCGGGATGGAAGTACGGCGGCGTTTCGACCACGATCGCGTCCAGCTTCTCGTCGCACAGCCGCTTGCACGCGGATAGAGTCGTGAATCGCTTGGCCTTGTCGATCTCGAATCGGTCGCCCAGTTTCTTGGCCAACTGGTCAATCTGTTCGGCGTAGTAGTCGCCGCAGGCCACCAGCCGGTACCCGCCATGTTTGACGAACAGGTCGGCGATCCAGTTTCCTCGCCCGCCGCAGCCCAGCAGCCCGATGGCGATGGCCGAGTTCGCCTCCGACCCCCGCACTGCCGAGGGCCGCACGATCGTGAACGCCGTCGCCGCCGCGGCCGCCCCGGCGATGAACTCCCGCCGCCCGATGCCGGGCCGGCTGGAAGCAACTCCATCTCCGGACGAAGGTCGTGTGGGACCGGCATCTTGCCGGTCTGCTGCCGTGTGGGACCGGCATCCTGCCGGTCCGTTCTGGTTCGGACCGGTTGGAAGTCCGGGATTCACCGCGGGGAACCGGTCCCACAGGTTGTTCGTGGTCAGTGCCATGTGACACCTCTCTGTAGCACCATTGTCGTTGGCTGTGTTGGACGAGACTGCCCAAGCGCACACGCCCGCCGGCAACGGCGGTCATGCTATCGCCGGACCAAGCTCCCTGCAAACGGCGGTCGCCGGGTGCGTGGCGATCTGGGCGCAGATGACGAGCCGGCGATGTCAGAGCCCGGAGCGCAAGCGACGGGTAGATCCGACCCACTCGCTTGCGCTCGGGGCTCTGAAATTCTTCGCCCCCGACCATCACGCACCCGCGGTCGACCTCTCGTGGTGGGCAGATCGTCCGGCTTACGCTATGTTGCCGGGCATGGACCGTCGATTGTCACGGGTCGTCGCGAGCATCCCGTTTCTCATCGCCGCGGACGGGGCTCGGACGGCTCCGCCGGATACGCGCCCGGCCAATCAACCGGCCGGCCGTTTGGTGGGCTTCGAGGCGTCACCGCATTTCGGCGAGCAGATTCGTGAGTTCCGCATCGAACCCGGCGTGCAGATCCACGTAAACGCGCCGGCTCCGGAGAAACTCAGGCCTGATCGGCTCACCCGCCTCATGTTCTTCGCCCTGCCGAACGGCAACACGACCGCCCAGACCATCGGCCGCAAGATGACCCCCGGGCTCGACTGGCACTACGACATCCAGCACATCGGTGCCCAGACACGGCGCCTTCGCGAGGTCGTCACCACCGAAAACCTCGTCGTCACGTACCTCGAAGCCGACGGCCGAAGCTGGGCCGGCTGGCGAACCAAGCACCCGGCGGAGTACGGCCTCGCGAACTGGAAGGTCATCGAAACCGTCCGCGATCTGTTCAAGCCCTATCGCACCGTGGTCGAGTTGTCCGGTCACAGTGGCGGCGGCAGTTTCATCTTCGGCTGCATCGATGGTGTGGCCGCCATCCCCGACGATGTGCGACGCATCTCGTTCCTCGACAGCAACTACAACTACACGGATGAGGCCCACGGCGACAAGCTCGTCGCCTGGCTCAAGGCCCGTCCCGACCATTGCCTGACTGTCATCTGTTACGACGACCGCAACGTGGTGCTCAACGGCAAACCCATCGTGAGTTCCACCGGCGGCACGTACCGCCGGACGGAGCAGATGGCCCAGCGCCTCCGCCGCGATTTCCCCCTGATCGAGTCGAACGTCAACGACTCCGCGAACGACCCGCGAGCGAACGACCCGCACCCCAGCGAGCCGCGAAGGTCAGCGAGCGGTCCCGCCTCGTCGTCCGCGCCTCTGCTCCTGCGTTACCGCGGCCTCGACGGCCGCATCGACCTCATCCTTCACCGCAACCCCAACGACAAGATCCTCCACACCGCCCTCGTCGGCCCCATGAACGGCTTCATCCACGCCATGACTGTCGGCACACCCTACGAGAACAAGGCTGCGATCTTCAACGGCCCGGCCGCTTACGTGCAGTACATCCAGCGGTAAGGGAATCAGGTCAGAGCCCGGAGCGCAAGCGACGGGTCGCCATGCAAAAGGTTGAGCTGCGTTTGCCGTGGCGACCCGTCGCTTGCGCTCCGGGCTCTGATATGAGCTATACTGCGGGAATGCCCAAGCATGTCTGGCAATGGGTGATAGCAACGGTTCTGGTGCTGGCTACCGCTGACCAAGCCGCCGAGCCGTTCGATCCCGTGGCGGCGGGGGAGTTGCCGCGGTATGTGTTCCTGCACCGGATGCCTGAGGCAGGGTGGAACCAGGGCCGGCCGGAGACGTTCACCCCCGCGGCCCTCCGCGAGATGGTCGAGAAGGTGGGGGCGCGCGGCAACTCGCGGCTGCGGATCGGGGCGGCGTTCTCGTTCTCGATCCTGGAGGACGACCTGGACTTGATGCTGCGGTCGCTGGATGCGGCCCTGACGGCGGCCACCGAGGCCGATGTGCCGCTCTTCATGTGCCTCGACGGCCAGAACTGGTGGCGCAACCGGCCGGACCTGTGGAACTGGTGGGACCCGAATCTGCCGGGGTTCAATCCGGCCAACCGGATGAACGTCGAGTGGACGGACTGGGGGCCGGGGAACGCCATCAAGATCTCCTGGCGGAACTGGGGGCACCAAGTCCGCATCCGACCCGCGCAGAACACCTTCGCCCCCCGCGTCCAGGCCGAGGTCCGCGAGAAGCTCGGCGCGGGTGCGGCCGTCATCGCGAAGTGGTATCGCAGCCTGCCTAAGGATCGCAAGTACCTGTTCGGCGGCATCAAGGTGGGCTGGGAAGCGTCGATCAACGTCAATGCCTACCACTATCGCGACGGGAACCGCATCTTCGAGCAGAACCCCACCGACGCGTCGAAGGACCCGGACAAGCTGGACCTTACCGAGGGCTTCACGTTCGGCCATGCCGGCCTGGGCTACGCGGCGGCCACGGTGTTGGGCATCGAAGGGTCGCAGGCCCCATCCAGCGGACCGGCTGGAAGCC
>JACQVT010000508.1 GCA_016209665.1 Planctomycetota bacterium
AATGTATGGGGGCAATTGGCCCGACTGGACGGTCCAGGCACGCGATACGAGGACTGCCACCGGCTCTGCCGACGCAAGTTGGCTGCCTAACGGCCTGAGTCTTCATTGGGCGATGTCAACGATGATGGCTGACCGGAGCGCTCGATGATATCGACGTGCTGGGCTGCTCGGGTCTTTGCCCCCTCGGTGTTCCTTGCTCTCTCGCATCAGCGGGCGGTATTCTTTCCCCCATGATCGAGGCGCGCTCCACCGAGAGTTCATCCCAAAACCCTGAAATCCGACCGGCTGGAAGCCGGTCCCACACGGATTCTGGGATGGGCTCCACGCTGCGGGGCACGGACGTTCTGCTGCTCGCGGCGGTGTCGCTGGCCGTCCTGCTGCCGGGGACGATCGGCGTGAGCTTCGTCGATCGCGACGAAGGATGGTACGCGCAGGTGGTACGCGAGATGCGAGCCAGCGGCGACTGGCTGGTTCCGCGGTATCTCGGGCGGGCGTGGCTGGGCAAGCCTCCGCTGCTCTACTGGCTCGTGGGCGTGAGTACGTGGCTGTTCGGCTTCGGCGAGTGGCAGGCCCGGCTGGTGCCGGTGCTGGCCGCGGCCGCGAATACCGTGCTGGTGGGGATTCTCGGGGCTCGGCTGTTCGACCGCCGCGTCGGTCTGTGGGCGGGGTTGATCTTCGTCACGTTCGGACTGGTGACCGTCACCGGCAAGCTGCTGCTGGCCGATTCGCTGGTGCTGACATGGATTCTGGCCGCGGTGATCCTCCAGTGGCGGATGGCGAGCGAGGGTGTCACGCATGGGCGGGCGATCCTGCACGGCGTCGTGGTCGGCCTCGGGTTGCTGGCCAAGGGGCCGGTGATCCTGATCTTCGCGGGGGCGTTCGCGCTGGCCCTGTTCGTGGTGCTCAAGGAACGGCGCCGCGCCTGGCTGGGCGACTGGCGGTGGTGGCTGTGGGGCGGCCTGGCCCTGGTCGTGGCCGGGCCGTGGTACGTCCACATCGCACGGCACGCGAGCGACACGTTCGTCAGCCAGTTCCTGCGGTACGAACTCGTGTCGCGTCTCGTTGGTAAGCGGCACGGCGGGGGCGGAGGGTTCCCCGGGTTCTATTTGCTGGTCAGCCTGGTCGGGCTGCTGCCCTGGACGGCGTGCGTGCCCGGAGCCGTGGTCAGGGCATTTCGGCGGCGGCGCGAGGAGGCCGTGTGTCGACTGCTGCTCTGGTGGCTGGCCGTCCCCTGGGTGTTCCTCGAATTCCTTCGCAGCAACCCGCCGAACTACATCCTGCCTTGTTACGTGCCGCTGGCGGTGCTGCTGGCGGCGGAACTGGTTGAGCGGTTCTCGGTGGGGCAGACGTGGGCCCAACTGCACCGGCCGGCCGCGCGGGCCATGGAGTTCCTGTGGTGGCCCATGCTCGTCGGTGGCGGACTGATCGTGCTGGCCGGGGCGGTCAATGGGCGGCACGCCTGGGGACTGGCGGCGGCGGTGAGCGGCGCCGTGGTGGTCGGCGCATTCATCCGCGCGCGAGAGCACGCCCACCGGCGGACGATCCAGGCCGGTTGCGCGGCGGTGGTGGCCGCGGCCGTGGCGACGCATCTGGCGTTCGGCGCCGTCTTCCTGCCCACGCTCGAGCCGCTGCGGTTCAGCCGGCGGGTGGCCGTGGCGATCAACGCAGCGGCGGAGCCGGCCGACACCGTGCTGCTGTGCGGATACAAGGAGCCCACCGTCTACGTCTACCTCGATCGTCCCGTGCGGACCGTTCACCCCGAAGACCTGGTGCAAACGCTCGCCTCATGTGATCGCACGAAGCCGGTCGTCCTGGCCGTTACCGAGGCAGAGCTGGATCGGCTCGGGCCGCCGGCCTCCGATGTGCTTGCCCTCTTCACCACGTCGGATCGGATCACCGGTGTGAACCACGTCAAGCTGCAGCGCGTCACCGTGCGGGTGGCGAGACGCAATGGCTCGCCTGGATAACGAGCGCGCACCGGTTTCGTGGAGTGGTTGACTGAGGCCGTCAATCGGACCGGCAGGATGCCGGCCCCACACCAGACGACCGGCAGGATGCCGGCCCCACACCAGACGACCGGCAGGATGCCGGTCCCACACCGGACGACCGGCAAGATGCCGGTCCCACACCAGAGAACCGCCAAGGCGCCGGTCCCCCATCTCCCACAGGCCGCTGGGCGATGCTTCGCGGCCGGCCTACACTCTGATCGGAGTCGAATTGGCGGCGGAGGGGCAGCCTCACCGGGGTTACGGGAGACGATAATCATGTTCCGCTCGAACCTCATGCGTTGGGCCGGGGCGATTTCGTTGCTTGTGGGGGGTGCAGCGCCGCCGGTGTTGGCCGCTGTCCGCACGGTGCGCGTCGCGGCCGGCTTAAGTCGGCCGGTCTTCGTGGCGTCGCCGCCGGGCGACACACACCGCCTGTTCGTCCTCGAGCAGCACGTGGGCCGGGTGCGGATCATCAAGGACGGCG
>JACQVT010000509.1 GCA_016209665.1 Planctomycetota bacterium
ATCGTGGCGAACCTGAGGAGGTAGCCGTGGGGCTTGGGGCTTGAGGCTTGAGGCTTGAGGGTCGAGGGAATCAGGTAGCGGCAAGGGCCAACGAGGGTCAATGGCGGACCGAAAATAGCTAACACGGGACGGAAGCGGCGGGCCGGAAACAGCTCGCGACTCCATCTGACGCGGAGGTCGTCGATGCAGGATGCAGGATGGACATCAGCCGGGAGCGGCATTGTGAGCAAGCCGACGCGGTGCGGCGGTGCCCGCATGGGTGTCATCGTGGCCACGTTGCTGGTGACGACCATCGCTCGCGCGGAGCTGCCGGCGGAGACAGTCGTCCGCATCTATCCCACCGCGGTTGTCACGTCCGATCAGGTCACGCTCAAGGACATCGCGACCATCGAGGGCGAAGGTGCCCAACTGGCGGGTGGCTGGGCGATCACGGCGGCGCCCGGCCTGGGCCAGGAAGCGGTGCTGGAGCAGAGCACGGTGCAGCAGGCCCTGCTCCGCAGAGGGATCAATCCCGGTACGTGGGTGTTCCGCGGGAGCGCGAAGTGCAGAATCTCGCGGCCGATGCCGGTTGGGGGGCTGCGACGAGAAGTGCCTGCGACGATGGCGGCGGACACCGACAGTGTCGCGAAGCCGCAAGCGGCGGACACGGGATCGAGAACGGGTGTCCCGAAGCCGCAGGCGGTGGAACCTGATCCCGACACGCTTGAGGGAATGATTCACAGACATATCGCGGAGCGCATGGCGGGGCTGGGCGGCAAGTCCTCGATCCAGATGAATCCGGCCCTGCGGGAACTGCTGCGGTTGTCGAAGCCGACTTACGAATTCCACATCACCGACCGAAGCGACCGGCTGGTGGGCCTGGTGCCGCTGGAGGTCGCGATCTATCGCGAGGGCAAGCTCGAGCAGGTGCAGTCGGTGCTGGCCGACGTGTCGCTCGTCAAGACAGTGGTGGCGGCGGCGGGGCCGATCAACCGGGGGCAGACGATCCGGCCGCAGGACGTTGTTCTGCTCGAGCGGACGTTCGATCGCACGGACAAGCCTGGTCTGGTCAATCTGTCGGCGGCGGTAGGCCAGCGGGCGATACGGTTCATCAACAAGGACGAGATGGTTACCGGCAAGGACATCGAGCCCGTGCCGCTGGTGTTGCGCAACGACGTGGTGATGGTGACCGCCCGCCGGGGCAGCGTGACCATCAAGGCGGCGGCCAAGGCGCTGACGTCGGCCGGCTACGGCGAAGCGGTGGTACTGAGGAACGAGTCGTCGAAGGAGACGTTCACCGCGACGGTGACCGGCCAGAAGGCGGCAGAGTAGAGCACCGGGCCGGCGCCCGCGCCCGCGGCCATTTCGATGGCGGGAGGCAAGCCGTGATGAGTCGGATGCATCTGGTGGTTCTGGCGCACCTGCTGGCGGCCGGGCTGGCCGCCGGCCAGAGTTCCTCCTTGCTGCTCTCCCCACCGAGACTGCGGACGACCACGGCGCCGGCGGACGCGCAGAACGCCCACGCGGGGTCCAACCATGCAGCGGCGACGGATGGCGGGGCCGTGTTCCTGAGCACCGATCCGAAGGACGACGTGCTGCCCATGACGCGGGCGATCGAGCGGGTGTCGCTCTACGCGATCCCGGCCGCACCGCCGCGGAAGTTCAAGGTCCGGGACCTGATAACGATCATCGTGCGGCAGCAGAAGAAGTACGAAGCCGACGCCGAGATGGAGTCCAAGAAGAAGTGGAACCTCACCGGCAAGCTGAGCGACTGGTTCCGGTTCTACGATGACGCCAAGCACCTCGGCTCAGACAAGCTGAGCAACGGGGAGCCGGGGTTCAAGTTCGATTTCAACAACAAGTACCAGACCGACGCCCAGAACGACCGCGAGGACAAGTTCACGACGCGGATCACGGCCCACGTCATCGACGTGAAGCCGAACGGCAACCTGGTGCTGGAGGCTACGATGGAGGAGCAGCACGACGAAGAAGTGGCGTCGATCACGCTGACAGGGATCTGCCGCAGCGTGGACGTGACGCCGGACAACACGGTGCTGAGCACTCAGGTGGCGGACCTGAAGATTGTGGAGAAGAACCACGGTGCGGTGCGGGACGCGACGACCCGGGGCTGGGTGCCGCGAATCCTGAACTTCGCGGGAGGACCGTTCTGACGGTGGGGAGTTGCGGACTCGTGAGGATGCGCGGGGCGGCCATCCGGCCGACTGACTCCCCCGCGGATCGTCATCGATGGAGACAGCATGTTGCAGGTACGAGTGACAACACGAGCAGCGTGGATCGGCGCGATGGCAGCGATCCTGACTTTGCCGCAGGCGGCGGGGGCGGTGAAGATCGGGGACATCACGCACCTGCAGGGCTCGCGGAGCAACAAACTGACGGGCATGGGCCTGGTGATGGGGCTCAAGGGCTCGGGCGACGGAGGCAAGTTCGCGCCGGCCCTGCGGTCACTGGCCCGGCTGTATCGGAACTACGGCATCGACGCGGCGACGCTGGACGAGCTGCGGAACGCCAAGAACGTGGCGATCGTGGAGGTCGAGGCCACGCTGCCGCAGGAGGGCGTGCGGGAGGGCGACCGGGTTGACGTGCGGGTGGTCAGCGCCGGCGGGGCGAAGAGCCTGGCCGGCGGGCAGTTGTTCATGACCCCGCTGGTGTCGGGCAATCCGATGGACACCCGGGTGATGGCGGTGGCGTCGGGGCCGCTGCAACTGCCCGACCCGGAGATGCCCACGGTCGCGCGGATCGCCCAGGGGGCGACAGTCGAGCGGGACTTCATTCACAACTACGTCGCCCTGGGACGGGAGCTGGCGGTGTACGCGGTGCGAAGCGCCAGCCGACCGTTGGAATGGCTGCAAGCCGACGAGCGGTACGTGACGTTCGTGATCGAGGAGGCCCACGCCGAATGGTCGATCGCCCACACCATCGCCCAGTGCATCAACGAGGAGGCGCTGGTCAGCGACATGGACACCGGCGAGGGGGACCAGGGCCAGCTCGCGGTGGCGTTCGACCCGCGGACGGTGATCGTGCGGCTGCCGCGGGCGGACTGGGACAACCCGGCGCCGTTCGTGTTCAGGCTCGAAAAGATGCAATTGATCATGCCGCTGACCGAAGCCCGGGTGGTCATCGACCGCACGAGCGGCACAATCGTGGTCAAAGGCGACGTCGAGATTTCGCCGGTGGCCCTCACGCACAAGAGCCTGACCATCGTGACCACGATGACCGGCGGCCCCGAACCGGCCCCGGGTACTCCGCGAACGAGCACGGGCAGCTTCCTCGCCGTCGATCCGCAGCACCGCGGCGGGGCGAAGCTGATGGACCTGTTGGAGGCGTTGAACCAGTTGAAGGTGCCGGCGGAGGACCGGATCGGGATCATCGAGAACCTGCACAAGGGCGGGCAGTTGCACGCGAACCTGATCGTGCAGCATTGAGGGTGTGGGACCGGTTCGCCACGGCGAGTCTCGCCACTGGCGGACATCCTGCCGGTCCGGGGACGGGCGAAAGGCCCGTGCGACAAAAGTGGGAGCATGGCATGGATTCGGTGGACCAGATCACGACGAGGGCGATTCCAGCCGACCGGCGGCAGGGCGACGCCCTGCTGCGGCAGATGGCCAACGAGGTGGTGGGCGCAGCGTTCTTCGGTCCGCTGCTGAAGACCGCCCACAACAGCGTGCTGAAAGGCAAGTACGGGCACGGCGGGCGCGGCGAGGAGATTTTCCAGGGGCAGCTCGACGCCGAACTGGCCCGGAGCATCGCGCGAGGCGTGCGGACAAACCTGGCCGAGACGTTGTATCGCAAGCTGACGAGGCAGGTGTGAGGGTGGTGACGCGAGAAGTGGATCTATTGGCACGGGACCTGGTGCGGTTGCTGGGCGATCTGGCCGGCCTGCACGCGGAGTTGGCGATGCACATGCGGAGCAAGCTGGACGCCATCCGCCGGGCCGACGCCGACCGCATCCAGTCGATCACCGCCCGCGAGGCGGTGCTGGCGGACAAGGCGGCGGAGCGGGAAGGGCTGCGGCGGCAGATCACGGCCCGGATGTTAAAGGGCCTGGGCCGCGAGGCGGCGGGGCCGTCGGGCAAGCCGGTGACGCTCGCGGAGCTGGCGGAGCTGTTCCCCGAGCCGCGGCGGAGCCAGTTGCTGGTGGCGGCAGCCGGCCTGCGGGAGCGGGTGCACGAGGTCGACGGTCTGCGGCGCACCCTGTCGCTGATCACGAACGAGATGCTCGCGCACCTGGGCGAGGTGCTCAAGGTGATGTGTGCGGGCGTGGGCCAAGACGTGTATTCGCGGAGCGGGCAGCGGCTGTCCGGCGGGGTGGCGGCGGTGTTTGAGGCGATGGGCTGATCATGGGTCTGATCACGGGTGCATTACAGATCGGGCGCAGCGCACTGATGGCCTATCAGAGCGCCCTGCAGGTCGTCGGCAACAATATCGCCAACGTGAGCACCGACGGCTACACGCGGCAGACGCCCATCCTCACGCCGGGCGGCGGCATCACCCTGGCCGAAGGGTTCCAGCCGGGCGGCGGGGTGGCCCTGACCGGCCTGCGCCGCAACGTCGACGACAGCATCGAGGACCGCTACCGCATCGCCACCGGCGATCAGGCCGGCGCCCGGATGCTCCAGGACGTCCTGGGCCGCATCGAGAGTTCGATGAACGAGCTGTCGGACAGCGATCTGTCCACGCTCTTGCAGAGCTTCTTCAACGCGTTCAGCACGCTGCAGACCAACCCGACCGACACCGGCGCCCGCACCACCGTCCTGACGGCCGGCGACTCGCTGGCCCGCGAACTCCAGCGGCAGCGGGCGGAGGTCGCGTCGCTGCGCGACGAGCTGAACCGCGAGCTGCAAGTCACGGTGGAGCGGGCGAACCAACTCGCGTCGGACGTGGCCGAGCTGAACGTCCGCATCGCCGAACTGGAGAGCAGCGGCCGGGGGACGAGCAACTCGCTGCGGGACCAGCGGGACCAGTTGCTCCGCGAGCTGGGCGAGTTGGCGCAAATCCAGGTCCGCGAGCAGCCGGGCGGGGCCATCAACGTGTACGTGGGCAACGAGCCCCTCGTGCAGGGCGGCCTGAGCCGCGGGCTGGCGAGCACGCTGGAGATCAAGGACGGCAACCCCACGGTAACGGTGCACTTCGCCGACAACAACGGGCTGGTAACGGTCCGCGGAGGCAAGATCGCGGGCCTCATCGAGGCCCGAGATACCTTCCTCGTCGAGCACGTCGCCCAGCTCGACAACCTGGCGGCCACGCTGATCGCCGAGGTGAACAAGGTGCACAGCCAGGGCCAGGGTCTCCGGGGCTTCACCGATACGACGGGCGTGTTCGACGTCCGCGACGCGGACGTGGTCCTCAACAGCACCCAGGCGGGCCTGAGCCTCAAGCCCGGCAACGGGTCGTTCGTGGTCACCGTGACCGACCAGCGCTCGGGCCTGTCCCACGATTACGTGATCCCCGTGGATCTGGACGGCATCGGGACGGACGATTCGCTCAACCGCCTGGCGGCCCGGATCAATTCGAAGCTGACGAACGCCGGGGCGCAGGTCACGGGCGACAACCGGCTGCGGTTCGTGGCCGACAGCGGGTTCGAGGTAACGTTCGGGCAGGACAGCTCGAACGTCCTGGCGGCGTTGGGCGTGAACGTGTTCTTCACGGGGACGGACGCGTCGGACCTGGCGGTCAGTTCGGAGCTGACGGGCAACCCGGACCTGCTGGCGGCGGCAACGCAACGGGCGCCGGGCGACGGATCGAACGCGGCCCGGCTCGCCGCCCTGGGCAGCGAACCGGTGGCGGCCCTCAACGGCCGCAGCATCAGCGACTTCTACAACGGCATCGTGTCGGACGTGGCGGTGAAGGGGGCGGCGGCCAAGGCGGCGGTCCAGGCCACCGCCGCCATCGGGTCCGCCCTGGCCTCCCAGCGGGAGTCGGTCAGCGGGGTCAACCTCGACGAGGAAACGGTCTCGCTGCTCAAGCTGCAACGGGCGTTTGAGGGCGTTGCCCGTTACACCACCACGGTGAACGGACTCATCGGCGAGCTGCTCGCCATTGTCGGTTAGGACGCGAGGACGGACGGATCATGGCCGTGACTTCCATCAACATCACGCGGGTCAGCAACAACCTGCAGACGATGTCGCTGCTGGAGTCGCTGCGCCGCAACACGCTCAACCTGTTTCTGGAGAAGAACCGCATCGCCTCGGGCAACCGGTTCACCTCGCCCAGCGAGGACCCGGTGAACGCCGGCAAGGCCGTCTCGCTGACGGAAATCCTCGAGCGGCAGGAGCAGATCCTCGCCAACATCCGCCACGCCGACAGTTTCCTGGCGGCCACCGACTCGTCGATCGGCGAGGTGAACGACCTGCTGACCCAGGCTTATTCGATCGCCTCCGAGATGGTGAACACGACCGCCGACGACTCGCAGCGGACCTCGATGGCCGAGTTGGTGCAGGGCATCATCGACCAACTGGTGACGGTCGGGAACCGGACGTACCAGGGGGTTCAGTTGTTCGGCGGACAGCGGACGACGGCCCCGCCGTTCACGCAGACGACGGGCGGGGTGGAGTACGTCGGAGACACGGGTGCCCTGACGGCCCACGTCGACCATGGGCTGAACCAGACCATCAACCTGACCGGGGCCGAGTTGTTCGGCGCCCTGTCGAGCCGCGTCAGCGGCTTCGTGGACCTCAACCCTGTCATCACCGACGACACGCGGCTGGTCGACGTCTCGGGGGCCGCGAACGTCGGCGTCGCCCGCGGGTTGATCCGCATCACGCTCGATTCGCCGGCGACCAGCTTCGTGGTGGACCTGACCCAGGCGGATACGGTCGGTGACGTGGTGGACTACATCAACGGCGCGGCCGCCGCCGCGGGCCTGACCGTCGGCGTGGGGGGAGACTTTGACGCCGCCATCGGTGCAACCCGCACGGGCATCGACATCAGCATCGGGGCGGGCACGATCAGCGTGGCCGAGGTCGGCCAGGGCGTCACCGCCCGCGACCTCGGCCTGCGGGCCACCAACGCCCCGGGCGTCAACGGTGTCGATCTCAACGCCCGCCTCACGACCAGCACCACGGTCGCATCGCTGTTCGGCGGGGCGGGGGGGAGCCTCGGCGCGATCCAGATTGCCAACGGCAATACCATCGCGACGATCGACCTGAGCGGGGCGGCGACCGTCGGCGAGATTCTCAACCGGATCACCGGGAGCCATTTGAACGTCGAGGCCCAGATCAACGCGGCGGGCATGGGCATCGACATCGTCAACCGCGTATCGGGGGCTCGGCTGAGCGTGGGCGAGGCGGGGGGGAACACGGCCGAGATGCTCGGCATCCGCTCGATGCACGGCGGCACGGCGCTGAGCGCCCTGAACGATGGCGCCGGCGTCGGGATCAAGACCGGCCAGCCCGACTTCCGCATCGCTGCCCGCGACGGCTCGATCGTGCAGGTCAGCCTGGACGGGGCCCGGACGATCGACGACGTGCTGGCCGCGATCAACACGGCGGCGTCGACGGCGGGCGTCAACGTGACGGCGTCGCTGGCGACGACGGGCAACGGCATCCGCCTGGTGGACGGCACCGTCGGCTCCGGTACGTTCCGCGTCGAGCCCATGAATGCCTCGACGGCGGCGACCGACCTGGGCATTTACCAATCCGACACCGCCGGCACGGGCGAGATCGTGGGCGACGACGTCAACACGGTGCGGACGGACAGCGTGTTCACCGCGCTGTTCGATCTGTTTGACGCCCTGACGGCCACGAACCCGTCGCACATCCAGGAGCAGCAGATTACCCAGGCCGCCGAGACCATCAGGCGGTTCATGGATCAGGCGATCCAGTTGCAGGGCACGGTGGGGGCCCGCTCCAAGGCCATGTCCACCCGCCTCGACATGACCGAGAGCGCGGTGACGGCGAGCCGGGCCCTGCTCAGCGAGGTGAAGGACCTGGATTACACCGAGGCGGTGACGAAGTTCCAGCAGACGCAGACGGCGTTGCAGGGCAACCTGATGACGGCGCCGATGCTGCTCCAGTTGTCGCTGTTGAACTTCCTGCGGTGACGGCGCATCCCGCCGTCCGTGGAGGTGAACGGAATACCAGGAGAGGGATCGAAGCTTAGTCGCGGCCGACGCTGACCCAACGGCCGCGACGCTCGGGATTGCCCGGCGGTGGTTCCGCCGGGTCGCGAATCAGGAAGTCGCAGGCAGTCCGCGCTCCGATGGAGGTGGTCGGTCACTGCCGGTGGTTCGGGCGTCACGGACGGCGCCCGCCGGACACACCGATGGGGGCGAGGCCCGCCAATCGTCAAGGATGGGTCAGCGCAGGAGCATTGCGATGATCGTCGCAACGTCGCGTTTCGGATCGTTGGAGGTCGACGAGGGAAGGCTGATCCACTTCCCGAAGGGCATCCTGGGGTTCCCCGAACACCAGGCCTATGCCCTGATCCAGACGGCGGAGAACAGTATCTTTTACTGGCTCCAGTCGGTGGATCGGCCCGACCTGGCATTCGTGGTGTGTGACCCCCGCCTGTTCGTCCCGGACTATGTGGTCCCGGTCAAGCTGGAGGAGCTGTCGCAGATCGGATTGACCGATCCGTCGGCGGCCCAAGTGTTTACGATCGTCAACAAGGTTGACAACCTGTTGACCGGGAATCTTCAGGGTCCATTGGTGGTGAATGTCGAAACCCGGCAGGCTCGGCAGCTTGTTCTGTCGGACCGCCGGTATTCGACGCGGCATCCGCTCATGAACCTCGGGCAACGGCAGGAGGCCGCGGCCCGAACGGCTTAGACGCTCGGCGGCCGGAACGTCCTATAATATAGTAGAGCCCCATCGGGGCGGTCGTTCCGGTCGGTCGCTTGCGTCGCTATCGGCTGCCCAGCCGTGGACGCGGAGCGGCGGTCAGGTTTGCCGACCTGCAGCCGCGCGTCAGCCCAGGTGCCGACGAGTCCGTGTCCGGCGGGCGGAGTTAATACAGAGCATCGGCATGGCCAAGGAAGGAGCCGAGGATGTTGGTGCTATCCAGACAACGCGACCAGACCATCATGATCGGGGACGACATCGAGATCACGGTGGTTGACATCCGTGGCGACAAGGTTCGTCTCGGAATCAACGCCCCCCCGCAGGTCCCCGTCCATCGCAAGGAAGTCTACGATGCGATCAAACGTGAGAATCGTGAAGCGGCCAGTGTGAAGCCGGAGGACATTGCCAAGGTGGCGGGATCGCCTCGGTCAGAGAGGGGAGCCTCGGACCAGGGCTGACCCGCCGGCTGGCGGGCCTCGGCCGGCGGCGTCCCGCCGGATGAGCCGACCGGACCGCGAGCCATCCGTCAAGACGACGGATTCGCAGCCAAGTAATCAAGGAGGATTGCACAATGGCTCGGATCAACACGAACGTCCCGGCAATCGTCGCCCAGCGAACACTGAGGCAGACGCAACGCGATCTCCAACTCTCGCTGGAGCGACTCTCCAGCGGTTTGCGGATCAACCGCGGGGCCGACGACCCTGCCGGGCTGATTAACTCAGAAACCTTGCGGGCCGAGATTGCCGGCGTCGACAAGGCGATCAGCAACTCCCAGCGGGCGATCAACATCATCGCCACCACCGAAGGGGCCCTGAACGAGGTCGCCGCCCTTCTGGTGGACATCCAGGGACTGATCGTCGAGACGGCGAACGACGCGGCCCTGTCGGACGAAGAGAAGCGGGCCAACCAGTTGCAGATCGACTCGGCGATCGAGTCGATCACGCGGATCGCGAACACCACCACGTTCGCGGGCCGCAAGCTGCTCAACGGCTCGCTGGACTACGTGACCAGCGGCGTCGACACGGCGGCCCTGGCGACGCTGGCCGTCACCGGGGTCCAGTTCGGGACTGCCACCTTCATTCCCGTGGACATCGTGGTGACCACGTCCGCCCAGAAGGGCGAGCTGTTCTGGCGGAACAGCGCCGTTCCCGCCGGACAGAACATCGCCATCGAGGTGCAGGGCACCAAGGGCGTGACGACGTTCGAGTGGGGCTCCGGCGTGACGGCGGCGCGGATCCTGGCCGCGGTCAACATGGAGAGCCAGGCCACCGGCGTGGAGGCGGTGTACATCAACAGTGCCAACCCCGCCAGCGGCATCATCTTCCGCAGCACGGGCTACGGGAGTGACCAGTTCGTCTCCATCCGCGACCTGCCGACGGGCGATCCGCTCGGTACGGTCGACGCCCTGGGCAGCGCCAAGGTCCGCGACGAGGGACAAGACGCCATCGCTCTGGTCAACGGGGCCACGGCCCGTGGCCGCGGGCTGGACCTGACGTTGAACACCCGCACCCTCGACGTGAATTTCACGTTGCGCGAGGATTTCGGGCTCGGTTCGACGACGTTCGCGATTACCGGCGGCGGCGCCCTGTTCCAGCTCGGGCCCGACGTCTCCACCAACCAGCAGGTCAACATCGGCGTGCAGTCGGTGGCGGCCACCAAGCTGGGCAACGCGAACGTCGGGTTCCTCAGCCAGATCATGCAAGGCCAGGAATTCGAGGTCATGGGTGGGCCGGTCAAGGCCAGCCGGGCGTCGGACATCATCGAGGTCGCCATCCGGCAGGTCTCGGTCCTGCGTGGTCGGCTGGGTGCGTTCGAGCGGAACGCCCTGCAGACCAACATCAACTCGCTCACGATCACCATGGAGAACCTGACCTCCAGCGAGTCGGCCATCCGCGACACCGACTTTGCGGCCGAGACCTCCCGGCTCACGAGGTCCCAGATCCTGGTGAACGCCGGCACGAGCGTCCTGGCCCTGGCCAACACGACCTCGCAGAGCGTGCTCAGCCTGCTCGGCCGGTAATACGCCCCTGGCGGGGCGGCACCAGTGATCTGCAGTCCGCGCCTTTCCCCAGGCGCAGGCGACGACACCCGTCGCCTGCGCCTGTCCCAT
>JACQVT010000510.1 GCA_016209665.1 Planctomycetota bacterium
ACCGAGCGGATCGGGGCCCTGGCCCGCAAGCACAAAATGATGATCTGCGTCGGCATGGACGAGAAGGACGGCGAGCGGCTGTATGACTCGGCCATCCTGGTTGGGGCCGACGGCAAGCTGCTGCTCAAGCACCATAAGATCAACAACCTCAACGAACTGATGGACCCGCCGTATACCAACGGCACGCCCTACGACATCTGCGTGGTCGAAACGCCGATCGGCCGCGTGGGGGTCCTGATCTGTGCCGACACGTTCGTGAAGGACCTACTGAAGAAGATGGCCGAGAAGTCGCCGGACCTGCTGCTCATGCCCTATGGCTGGGCGGCGGACATCAAGGAATGGCCCAAGCACGGCAAGGAGATGGAGAAGACGGTGTCGCGGGCGGCCAAGGCGGTGGGTTGTCCGGTGGTGGGCACCGACTGCGTGGGCATGATCACGCGCGGCCCGTGGACGGGCAAGACCTACGGCGGCCAGAGTGTGGTGGCCGACAAGGACGGCAAGGTGCTCGGCGTGCTGCGCGACCGCGACGCGGAGGTGCGCGTCTTCGAGATCCAACCGATGAGCAGGCGGGCTACGAAATAGAGTATGACCTCACGCGAACGAATGCGGGCTGCGATGCGGCACGTAACGCCCGACCGCGTTCCGGTCATGTGCCAGTTGGCGCTCGGGCACTACTTCCTGCACGCCGGCCAAACCCCGTCGGACGTCTGGTTCGACAGTGAGACGTTCGTGCGGGTGCTGGCGGAGTTCCAGCAGCGTTACGGTTTCGATGGGTTCCTGATCAACTTGCCCGGCCGTCCGCCGGACTGGCGGTGCTATCTGGCGGATCGTGCGAAGACCGCCGAGGGTGAGCGGCTGACCTGGCAGTCTGGCCTGGTCACCGAGGTTCCGCCGGACAACAACCCCCACACCTTCACCGCCGATCGTGGCCCGTTGCCGCGGGCGGACTATAACGCTCTGAACCCTGACGACTCTGCACTGCTGCGCCTGGCCGGCTACGTCTGGAATACCTGGCACGCCCCGTCGTTGTGGGATATTCCGCCGACCGCCGATCTGGCCGACCCGAACCAATACCCCGACTGGTTCACGCTGGGTCTGCGGATCACCCGGTCAGCGTGTCCCGACGCATCGGTGCACGCGGAGGTGTTCTCGCCGTTCACGCACCTGATGGAGCTGTTCGGGTATCAGAACGGCCTGATGGCCCTGATCGACGTGCCGGAAATGTGCCATCGTCTGCTCTCGCGGTTCTCGGCCATGGTGGTGGCCCAGGTCCGCTGCTGGTGGCCGGCAGCTCCGGACGCGATCCTGATCAGCTCGGCGTTCGCGGGTGGGGGGTTCATCAGCCGGACCATGTATCGCGAATTCGTCGTGCCCTACGAGCGGCAAGTCGTGGGGGCGATCCGGGAATTCGGATTGCCCTCCTACGTCCACACCTGCGGCGCGATCGGCGACCGGCTGGACCTGATGGCCGAGACCGAGGTCGACGGCATCGACACGCTGGACCCACCCCCGCTGGGCACGGTCGACCTCGCCCGGGCCAAGGCGGAGTTCGGCCGGCGATTCTTCTTCAAGGGCAATCTCGACGCGGTCAACGAGATGTTGCGGGCTGACGACGCGACGTTCGAACGGGCGGTCCGGCAGCGGCTGGAGATTGGCATGCCGGGCAGCGGGTACATCCTGTCGTCGGCCTGCTCGGTGGCCCCGCACGTCAGGCCCGACCGCTTGTGCCGCATGGTCGAGCTGGCGGAGCGTTACGGCCGGTACTGACCAGAGACGAAGGGTCAGTCATGTACCAGCACGAAGCGCAAGCGAGTGCTCCTTTTCGGACCTGCGTGCGAGGGGCACTCGCTCGCGCTTCGTGCTGGTTGAATCGCGGCGCGAGGGGCACTCGCTTGGGTTTCGTGCTGGTTGAATCGCAGCGCGAGGGGCACTCGCACGCGCTTCGTGCTGGTTGAATCGCGGCGCGAGGGGCACTCGCTTGCGTTTCGTGCTGGTTGAATCGCAGCGGACCGAATAAATCACTCTGTGTTCCCGCTCAGGTCGTCGCTTCCGCGTGCTCCAGGCGGGCCAGCAGGTCGCGGACCAGTTGGCGGCGCTCCCGGAGTTCGACCCGGTACTCCCGGTCGTCGGTGTGGCGAATCTCGGGACCGAGGTTCTCCATCTCGCGCGACAGGAGTTCGATGAGCAGGTCGCGCTCTTGCGTGGTCAGTTCTGGGGACATGGACCACCTCCTACCCGATTATAGCCGGCCGGCCTCCGCGCCGGTGCCCTGGACAGGGCTTCGGTCCCGGGCATAAGCTGTAAAGGCTGCCTATCCCAAAACCGCAAAGACCCACCGGCCAGGCACCGGCGCCACAAGGGTCTTGAGGTAGGCTGTGAATCAGGCCGCCGAGGCGTGGACGATGCCCTATCGCAACATGAGCCTGGACGATTTTGCCCGGTACGTGGGGCTGGACGCCCGTGAGGTCCAGAAGCTCGCGGACCGCGGCAAGCTCCCCGGCCAGAAGGTGGGGGGGGAGTGGCGGTTCAACCAGGCCCGGGTGACCGAATGGCTCCAGCAGGAGATGCCCTCGCTGGATGAGTCGCGGCTGGTCACGCTCGAACGGGCGATGGGCGGCGGGGCCGACGACGGCAGCATGATCGTCACCGACCTGATCGGCTTGGAGGGCATCGACAGCGCGATGCGGGCCAACACCAAGGGGTCGGTCCTTCGGGAGCTGGTCAAGCTGGCCGAGCGGACGGGCCTCTTGTACGACCCTGAAGGCCTGCTGGCGGCCCTGGAGGCCCGCGAGGAGATGTGCTCGACCGGCCTGCAGCACGGCGTCGCCATCCCGCACCCGCGCCAGCCGATGTCCTATGTGTCGGCCGAGCCGTTGGTCTGCGTCGCCCGCACGAGCCGAGGCATCGGATTCGGCTCTCCCTACGGCGAGTTGAGCCGGCTGTTCTTCCTCATTTGTTGTCACGACGACCGGCATCACCTGCGGGTCCTGGCCCGGCTGATGCGGATTCTCACGCCGGACACGATCGAAGCCGTCATGGCTGTCGATTCGCGGGAGAAACTGCTCAAGGCGCTGATCGAGAAGGAGACCCAGGTGGTCGAAGCCGTCCGATAACTCGACCCGTTTCCAAGGAGACCCGACCATGCCGCGTGTTGCCGTTTGCCTGTCCGGTTGTGGCGTATTCGACGGCTCGGAGATCCACGAGGCCGTGCTCACCATGCTGGCCCTGGATCAGGCGGGGGCCGACATTGTCTGCTGTGCCCCGAACGTCGAGCAGGCGGTGGTCATGGACCACCTCACCCGCTCGCCTGCCGGGGGGCAGTCCCGCAACGTGCTGGTGGAGTCGGCCCGGATCGCCCGCGGCAACATCGTCGATCTGGCCGGCGTCAAGGCCAGCCAGATCGACGCGCTGATATTCCCCGGCGGGTTTGGGGCGGCCAAGAACCTCTGTAACTTCGCCGACGTGGGGCCCGAATGCAGTGTCCACCCGCAGGTCGAGCGGCTCGTGGGCGAGATGCTCGAGGCGGGCAAGCCCATCGGCGCGATCTGCATCGCCCCGGCCATGCTGGCCCGTATCGTCGGCCGGCGGGACATGCATCCCCGGATGACCATCGGCACCGACGAATCCACCGCGTCGGCGATGGAGAAAATGGGCGTCAGGCACCAGGACTGCCCCTGTGAGTCGTTCGTGGTCGACGAGGCCCACAAGATCGTGACGACACCCGCGTACATGCTGGGCAAGGGGCCGGCCCAGGTCTTCGAGGGGATCCGCAGGTTGGTGGGGGAGATTCTGCGCCTCGCCTGATCTGAGCCGCGCCGCGTTGCGAGTTTTCCCTTGTCGGGGAGTCATTTGTGTCGAAAGTCATAAACCTCCCGAGGCGATCCGCCGAATAATCGGGTAGGACTGTGTTTCTGGCGGCGGTCTACTCATGTCGGATGCTCGGAGACCCATCTCAAGGCCCGCTACCAAGAGAGGTTGAGGTCGTCGCCGCAGAGCAGCGGTTCCCTGGCCCTGGAGGCAACTCATGACAACGATGGCCGCACCGCGTCTTGACCACCTTCGCCGGCTGACGGATGCCCAGGGTTTGCTCCATAGTGCCCGCGGTGAGGTGCCCGACCGGTTCTCCGGCTACGACACGGCCGACAACGCCACGGCCCTGCGACTGTGTGCGGTGGGGACCCAGACCGTGGACGCGGAGGTCTCGCAGCTTCTGGCCAGGACCTATTACGGCTGTCTGTCGCGCGGCCGCCGGTACGACAGCGGCGTCCACCACCGGTGCGACAGCACGGGGGGCTGGACGGATCGCGGCGACGACGGCCTGATCCAGGCCGCCGTGGCCCGGGCCCTGTCGGCGGTGATCGTCTCCGAGTTGCCGATCAACCTGCGGCTGGCCGCGGCCGACTGGTGGCGGATGCTGCTGGAGGAGCACGGTCGACGCATTCATACGCCGCTGGCGGCGGCCAACTGGTTGATCGCCATCGGCACGCTGCGGGCCGCCGACCCCGGCCGCGATCTGGCCCGGGCCGAGGGTCTCGCCCACTGGCTGGTCCAGGAGTTCTACCAGTCCAATCGGGCCACCGGCTGGGAATGGTACGAACCACAATGGTCGCCGGTCTCGGCCGCCATCCCCACCGGGCTCTGGTACGCCTATCACCTGCTCGGCGAGCGCCGACTGCTGCAAGTGGCGCAGGCCATGACCGAGTTCACCATCGAGAACCTGTTCCGGGACGACATGCTCCAACCGGTCGGTACGCTGGGAGGATGGACGCGCGGTGGGGCCAAGGCCGCCTACAACCAGATGCCCGCTGAAGTCTGCAGCGTGGTGGAGCTGCTTTGCGCCGCCGAGCGTGTGTCGGGCGAGTCCGTCTACGGCGACTACGCCGAGACCGCCGCCCGGTGGTTCGCGGGCCGCAACTCGCGCGAGGTGTCGATGGTCAACCCCGCCGCCGGCGGCTGCCACGATGCCCTGACCGCCGATGGCATCGACGCCAATCAGGGCGCGACGGCGATCGTCTCGTGCTTCCTCACGCACGCGGCCCTGGCCGCCCGGCGGGTCCACGTCGAGGAGCGCAGTCTCTTCACGTCATCCCCAACGCCCACCGGATTCCTCTATGTCGATCCCTTCGTCTGAGGCAGGGTGGCCCTGCGAGCGTGGGATTCGGAACGATCGCCACCGGTCCGGTGTGATCACACTGCGACGGCAAGGACATTGTCCAGCACGCCCAGCAATTGGCGGATGCTGAAGGGTTTGGCGATGGTGTCGGCGAAACCCTCCTGGAGCAGGGCCTGCCGATCGGGTTCGGTCATCGAGGCGCTGGTGCCGACGATCTGCGTGTCCTGGGTCTCGGGGTGGGCGGCCAGGCAGCGGGTGAGCAGGCGGCCGCTGATGCCCGCGATATCCACGTCGGCCACGATCACCTGCGGCTGGAAGTCCGCCACGACGGTGCCGGCCTCGAACGCCGACGCGGCCGCCCTGGCCTCGAAGCGGCCGGTTTCGTTCAGTGAACGGGTGATCAGCTCCGTGAGTTCCGGCTCCTCATCGACGATGAGCACGCGCGGGTTGCTGCTCAGTTCGAGTCCGTCCATGGGAATCCCGTACGCTTTCATGAAGCGGACGAGTTGAGCGAGGGGGATTCGCCGGTCCTTGCTGCCGGGGATGCGATAACCCCTCAGTTGACCGCTGTCGAACCATTTAGAGACGGTGCGCGGTGCGACGCAGCAGATCTTGGCGACCTGCCCGGTGGTGAGCACTTCCTTGGAGAGGTCCACGGCAATCCCCTTGCAGTCGGGTCATCCGTGACGACGAAAGCCGCCGGCGGGCCTGAGACGCATGGCCTTACCGGACTCGCCGCTGCCTCCCTGCGGTCGCGGCCGCATGTACTCGTCTCGTATTTCGGTCCGTCGGGGAACGGGCATTCGTAAAAAGGCGGGGAAGGCGGGCAAGGATGCCCGCCCCTCGAAGCTCCTCGTAGGCCCGATCAGTGAGCGGCGCCGAAGCCGGTGCCGAAGTTGCCCTCGGGTCGGACGACGCGCAGGGTGCCTTCTCCCGCGGGTGGGAGCGTCGGCGGGATGGGCGGCACCGTCGTGAGCGAACTCGGGGTGAAGCCGTCCGAGGCATTGAAGGATGCCGTGTAGAGCGTCGAGCCGCCGCCCGGATCGACCACGCCGGTGCCCGAGCCGCCGAAGTGGGCGCTCCACGACTGCTCGGCGCTCGTGGTGCCCCAGGCGTCGGTGACCGATACGTAGCGGTCCATGGTCAGAGTCTCGATCCAGCGGGCGAGAGCCTGGGTGACGTACTGTCCGGGCTGGACGTTCCGCCGCAGGTTGGCGAGGTGGTCGAGGGCCTCGACGAGCCCTTCCTGGTTGAGGAAGACCGTGTATCGGCCCGTGCCGGGCTCGTAGCGCATGCCGAAGTCGATCGTGCCCCGCTTGCTGAGGGTCGCCACCGGGCTGGAGATGGTCATGTCGCTGCGAAGCGTCGTCTCGACGGTGGCCCCGCGGATCAGCCCGTGGCCGAGGCCGAGTTGCACCTTCTTGGTGTCGGCGGTTCGGTGGAACTGGTCGATGCTAGCCAGCGTTACGCGGTCCACCAGGACCACGGCGTCATCGCCAAACGCCAACATCACGGAGGACCGCAGCCGCGTCTGGATCATCGCGCCGGCGGGCAGCTTGTCGCCAACCTTGGCCGGCTTGAACTCCCCCGGCTTGCCGTCCGGTCCCGGCAGGGCGCAAACGACGTTGCCCACGATCTTGATGATCGTGGCCTGCATGGCCTCGGCCCCGGCGGGCTGCGTGACCGGCGGGACAGCGTCGTCGGCCGGTTGCGTGGCCGGCCCCTGGGCGATCAAGGTGACGCTGGCGATCAGAACCACGAGTAGGGGGCTGGCGATTCTCATTCCCAAATCCTCGCATCAAACATCCCGGGCCGCGCAGTCCGAGCGCCGCCTCTATGATAGGTTATCGAAGGGCGGCCTATTTTGTTGCGTCCGGCCGGTTCGTCAGCCCCTCCTCAACCTTGAGTAGCTCCTGTGGGTACAGGCCCTCCTTGGCCATGTAGGCGTCGGCGTTGCCGATAACATCCACCAGTTCGGCCCCGCTCATGAACCGGTAGGGTGGCGTCTCCTGCATGATACGGACGTAGGCCAGCTCGCGGACAGCATATCGCCTGTCCCCGATACCCAACCGGCCGAGAGCGTTAAAATTAACGCCGCCCCGAATCTTCAGAATCTGAACCACGGCATACGCCACACTGCCCCGGTCGATGGCCATGTCGCGCTGGAGTTTCCATTCGTGTCGGATAAAGCCGTGCTGAAGCAGATACTCCTCGCGGGATGCGAAGCTGTCGTATTTGTCCTCGCCCTCGGCCAGCATGGTCAACGCCCGATAGGCCTCGCTCACCGTCACCATTGGCTGCCGCTGAAGATGCTCGTGGAGGAAGGCATCGGCGTTGACTTGCTCGCCCTGCTGAGCCTGTTCGGGTCGGCTGACTTGGCTGCAGCCGGTCCCGGCCACCACACCGATTGCGATGATGAGAAGGTAGGCACGTTGAAGCATGGCTGTACTCGTCAGAAGCTCCAGGTCACACCGGTCAGGAAAAACACGCGGGTGTCCTGCTGGCTGAAGGCGTGGCCGGGGAAGAATGAGCCCAGCCGGGCCGTCCAGGACAAGTCCGACGTGATCCGCCAGTTGACGAAATAGTCCATCTCCCAGCCGAGGTAGCCCGACGGGTCGTCCGCGGTGAAGTCCGACACCGCGGCCCGATTGTGGTTCTTGGCGAACAGGAACCAGTCGGTGCCCAGTTCCAGTTTCTCCAAGCCCTTGATGGCCTCCAGCGGCGAGAACGAGGATCCCACCCGCCAGATGTGAATGTTGCTCAAGCGGGGGGCGAAGGCCAGGCCGGTGTACCGGTACCCGAAGGCCGAGAAGCTGTCATCGTTGCCGCGGCGGTTCCCGCCTCGCACGTTGGTCGGGCTGCCGACGCGGTCGGCGTCGCCGCTGGCGAACATGTATTCGCCGCTGAGGGTGGGGTGCATGGGCCGCTGGCTGAGGTAGGTCAGGCCGAAGTCCAGGGCCCAGGCCTGGATCGCCGCCTTGCGGTTTTCTTCGAGCAGGGACAGGCGGTCGATGTACCCGCGACCGCCCTCGATGACCCACTCGGTGCTGTAGCGCAGATTGCGGAGCAACTCGCCGGTCGAGCCCAGGCCGACGTACCAACTGTCGTAGTCGAAATTGTGCCGCCAAGTGTACCAGGCGTCGCGGTGCTGGTCCTCGTTGTAGAAGAAGTAGGCGAAGGGCTCGTGCTTCTCGAACCCCTTGTACTTGATCTGGGTGCCCCAGAAGTTCCGTTCGGAATCGCCGGCGTTGGGCCGGCTGGCATCGATGTCGTTCGTGCTGCGGATGGACTGAGCGGCGAGGCCCTGAATCTCGAACTTGGCCACCTCGGCGGTCAGCAGCACCTGGTCCAGCGGCTGCGAGAGGGCCAGGCCGGTGCCGAAGTCCACGAAATCGCGGCCCACCTTGGTCTTGAAGTTCCAGTCGATCCGTTCACCCCGGTAGGCCAGCAGGGCCTGCCGCAGGTCGAACTGATAGAAGCCGCGGTCGAGGTTGGCCCCAACGAAGTCGTCCTCGTCATCGTTGAACCCGGTGCCCCGGTTGAAGTCCTGCCACTGCATCTTGAGCCGGCCGTAGAACTGATGGGCTCCCTGGTCGAGGCTGACCGAACTCCACAGCCGCAGGTCGTGCTGACGGAAGGTGCGCTCGTCGAGGCTGTCGTCCCACTTGAACAAGTAGAAGCTGTACCACCCGCCGTAGTCCAGGTTGAACCGCTGGTCGGCGGGCAGGTCGCGGTTGAGGT
>JACQVT010000512.1 GCA_016209665.1 Planctomycetota bacterium
CGCCTGGAACCGCTTCACCATCTATGACAAGGTGTATCCCGGCGAGGCGGCCTGCGGCAACGTCCATTTCGCGCCGAACAGCCAGTCCGATTACGACTGGGGCAACCCGACCTACGTCTGGAGCTACTGCGATGACTGGCTCTACAACTATCCGAATCTTACCGGGCAGAAGAAGTGGGTGAACCGCGACGAATGGGGCGGCGGTGACATCCGCCTGCACCATCGCTGGTGGTTTCATCACTTTCCACACGTGGCCGGCAGCACCACCGAGTATTCGATGACCCGCCTGAACGACTGGTGGGCGTATGTGCAGGATTTCAACCGCCACGCGGAGAGTGGGGGCGACCATTCGCCGGGCGGCTCACCGCCCCCGGCCCAGGCGTACCCGCGATCCCCCGTCCGCATCACCAGCAACTCCGGCGACGATTGGGCTCCCAAGCTCAATGCCTCGGGGCGCATGGTCTGGCACGGCGAGGTCAACGGAACTTTCGAGGTTTTCTCCTCTGACCTGGACGGGCGTCATCTGGTTCGGATCACCAGCAACAGCTTCAACGACGAGGACCCGCAGATCAGCGCCGCGGGCCGGATCGTGTGGCAGGGCTTTGACGGCCGGGACTACGAAATCTTCAGCGCCAATGCGGATGGAACCGACATCGTCCAGATCACCAACAATCTGGTGAACGACTGGCATCCCCAGATCAACGATCAGGGCCGTGTCGTCTGGGATGCGTTCGACGGGACCGACTACGAGATCTACAGCGCCAATGCCGACGGCAGCAATGTCATCCGTATCACGGACAACGCCGCGGCCTCGGGCTACCCGCGAGAGGACGTGTGGCCCCAGATCAACAACCTGGGGCGGGTGGTCTGGTTCGGCTACAACGGCGCCAACTGGGAAATCTACAGTGCAAACCAGGATGGCAGCAACCTCGTGAACGTGTCGAACGACACGGCCGAGGATGAATACCCCCAGATCAGCGATTCCGGGCGGGTCGTCTGGCACCGATGGTACAGTGACAGCAACGCGGAGATCGTGAGCGCTCCGGCCGGCGGCGGGACCGTCACCCGGATCACGAACAACACGTATGAGGACTGGTATCCGCAGATCAACGTTTCCAACCAGGTCGTGTGGATGGCCCGGGTTGACGGCGACTGGGAAATCATGACGGGAAGCGCGCTGGGCGGCACGAACTCGCGCATCACGAACAACAGCGTGCACGATCAGTACCCCCGGATCAACACGAACGGGCAGATGGTCTGGCAGGGCTTCGACGGGAGCGACTGGGAGATCTACACGTACCGGGACGGAAACATCCTTCAGGTCACCAACAACACTTACGACGACCGCTGGCCGGCGATCAACGTCGGGGGCCAGTTAGCCTGGCATGCCGACGCGGAGTCGCCGCCCAACGGGACGAGCGAGGTATTCGCGGTGTCACCGTTGGCGATCATACCCGCGGATTTCGACGGGGACGGCGACGTGGATGTCGATGACTTTGCCTTCATGCAGAACTGCATGAGCTATGAGCCTCCGGTCGGTGACTGCGAGCGGGCGAATCTGAACACGGATCGGCGGGTGGACCAGGCGGATGTCGACATTTTCCAGAACTGCCTCAGCGGCCCGGACATTGCGGCGGTGGAGGGATGTGCAGATGTCGTCCCCTGATCCAGACCGCTCGCGGCGGGCCAACCGTCCTGCTTCCAGTCGGGAGCCGGAGGTGTAACCGGGCCGGGATGGACATGCGATGGCATCGCACGCTGTTTGTCGACCACCGTGGGACCTGCTCGTGATGGCATGGGCGGCGGCCGGGGCTTATCCTGTTCCCGCGGCGCCGCAGACGCCGCCCCCGCCGCCGATCACCACGGCCGGTGCGACGGCGCCGACCGAATCCGCCGCTCCTTCCCTGCTGGCCGCGCCCTCCGGCATCGATCTCGATGTCACCCTTATCGAGCGCTTGCCGCGTTACGCCTACGACGCCGCCAAGAACAACCCGGCGGCTGGCGATGTCGTGACGTTCAACGGGCACATCAGGTGCTGGGGCACCGGATCCGTCGCCAGTGCAACCTACCAGTGGTCGCTGGACGGCTTGAGCGTGGCCTCGGGAACGCTGACGAACCTGAACCCCGGCGACGAGCGGGTCGTCAGTTGGTCGTGGGTTTGGGTGACGGGGGCGCACCGGGTCCGCCTCACCGTCGATCCCGGCGGCCAGGTGGCCGAGTCCAGCGAAGCGAACAACGCCCTCGAAGATCGAACCGATGCCGTCATCGTCGGCTTCTGGGTCGAGCAGTCCGTCTACAACTACTTCGCCTTGTACCAGAAGGACCTCGGCGTCGGCTCAGACTCCTGGGAGGATTGGGCCCAGCGCCAGATGGGGTACTGGAACCAGTTCTCCGCCCAGGCGATCTACTCGACCACTCCGCTCGGCGTGCTGGATCGTGTCCGCATCGACAAGCTCGTGATCGTTCCGGATGGAGCCCTGCCACTTCATGGCGGTCTGCCCACCAACAACCCAGATCTGTGGGACAAGACCGTCGACATGATGTGGGGGTTTCCGGCGAGCCTGCTCGGCGGCGGCATGTACGCGAACCACACCTCGGCCACGATGGACAACCCGTTTTACTACGAAGGCTCCCTCCTCCACGAACTGGGCCATGCCCGATACCTCATCGACACCTACGGATTTGACGTCCACAATACGTCCTCATACCACCAGGTCCAGATCCTCGAGGACGGCGTCCCGGTCGGCGGCAGCTCGTATATGCCCTTCCTGGCTTTCGGCGAGGTGCTTTATTACAACAAGAACGGCAAGATGATGTCCGGTGGTTACAACCAGGGGTGGTCGGAGTACGACGCGGGCGCGCTCAACCGCATCGCCGGGCAGCGGGCGGTCTGCGGCAACTACAACGCACCCTGCAATATCGGCGTGTTCCTGAACGATCTGCCGGCCCGCAACCATTTCAGGTTCGTCGACGACGACGGTACGCCCAGACGCGGAGCCAACGTCCGTGTCTACCGGCCCGCCGCGGGGCCAGGCTGGTACGGCAAAACCATCGACGACCGCTTCGATCTCGAATTCACCAGCGATGCCGACGGCCGCGTGCTGATGCCCCGCAACCCCTTCGCGGACGGCCCGATCCAGCACACCTACGGGATCGCCAACGGGATCATGGTCCTGCGAGTGCAACATGCCGGCCGGATCTGGTACCGGTTCCAGGAGGTGACGGATTTCAACATCCAGTACTGGCGGGGCAACACCCAGGATGCTTACTATACTTTGGTGTTGCCGGGCCCGAACGTGATCCCGGGCGACTTCGACCTGAACGGCAAGGTCAACGTGTACGACTTCAACCACTTCGTGGATTGCCGGTCGGGCGCCGACGTGGCGATTGTCGATCCCGGTTGCACGGATGCCGATCTGGACTTCGACGCCGATGCCGATCAGTCCGATTTCGGCATCTTTCAGCGGTGCCTGAGCGGGGACCAGCCGGCCGATCCGGCCTGTCAGTAGGTTCAGGCGGGGCGGTCGGCGTCCGGGTAGGGAAATGGATCTCGTGAGTCCTGCACAACCCGAGCGGCGCGGCTTCACCCTGATCGAGGTGCTGGTGGTGGTGGCCCTCATCGCCCTGCTCGTTTCCATCCTGTTGCCGTCGCTGCGGCTCGCCCGCGAGCAGTCCAAGGCAGTGGTGTGCCAGTCCGACCTGCGACAAATCATGCTCGGGCTCCGCCTGTACCAGCAGGACCATAGGGGTTGGCTGCCTCTCAACGCGTGGAGCGAATACGACTGGGGGGTCAGCAAGAAGAACCTGTGGTTCTACAAGCTGCAGAAGAAGTACATGCCGGACCCCAAGATTTACATCTGCCCGTCCGATCCGTACGGACCGAACTTCGACTATAATGCCCTCCAGGGCACCCAGCCCCACCGGAACGCCCGCGTTCCCTCGTGCGGGTACGGCCTGAATTACGTGGTTCGTCATTTCGGCGAGCCCAAGTCGTTCAACATCGAGCGATTCGGACCCAAGCGGCCGATGGCCACCATCCTGCTCGCCGAGGTCGGGCCGGACAGCGGCCTGGAAAATGTGCCGCTCGGGAGCAACGGTATGGGACAGCCCTGGCGGGATGGAGGCCGCCTCGTCTGGGATGACGGTGCACGGCCGTGGTACGCCGGGCCGACCTGGCTGACCGTTCGCCACATGGGGACGATCAACATGAGCAGCATGGACGGCGCGGTCCACCAAGTCAACTCGGCTCGCGTGCTCCGAACCCGCGTGCGGACCACCTATGAGGACTGTGCCCGGGGCGACTGCTACTTCTGCAAGTACCACCCCTATGCGGACGCCACGCACTACAATTTCTCGCGCGATCGCCTGTGGTGGTGGACGGGGCAGATTCCTTACTACTGAGCACAAATCCGGATGGACCAGGAACGCAACACACTGAGGCGCACGGCCCTCCTGGCGGTCCTGGGAGTGGTGCTGCTGGTCGCCGGTTACCGATGGTGGTCCGCACGCCAGGCCGAGGTGGTGCCGGTATCACGGACCGTCAGCAGCTTTCTCGTGAACTGGGAGTGCCTGGCCTGCCGGGATCGGCGGGAGGACCGCGCGGGACCCGGTCCGCGGCCGTGCCCCAAATGCGGCAAGCAGGAGATGTACGCGGTGATTGCCTGGGCCTGCCCCGCGCACGGGGTCCAGCCCGTGTTCTTCCAGTACGACCAGGACGGCAAGCCCTCGATGATTCGGATGCCCGGCGGCGACTGGGTGCCGGCCTACAGCGATGACGGCTGGAACATCCGCTGCCCCCAATGCAAGGGCCCGATGATGCCCGCCGAATTGCCGAGATCCGCTGACGATCCGCCTCCGGCTCAGCCGGCTCCCCACTCATAGACGACATCGCTGCCGGTCGCCTGCGGTGAACGGCGGTTCCCGTTCACCAGCGCGACCCTCGCGGCGGCGACGTCCCCGGCCATCCGGAGGCGCCCGGTACCTGCGGCCGCGATCTGTATCGGCGCCTCATCCGATGGTCTGAGCGGGAGTCGAATGATCGCCCGCGTGTCGCACTCGAGCCACGTCTGGCCGTTGCGGCGAACGCAAAGCCCTTCGGCGATCTCCACGTCAAACGCGTCGTCGCCGATGTGGACGTTCCGCACGCCGCACGGGGGCATGCCGATCGAGCCGAACCGCAGAAAGCCCGGCGGCTCGACATCCACCAGTTCGCCGATCGCGATATACGCCATCAGCCCGCCCCAGTGATACAGCCGGGCGGCGTTCCACACGTCGCCCCCCTTGCCGGTGGTCGCGTTGTAGTTCTCGTACACCCCGCCGTCGCCCCGCCAGTTCTCCAGGAACATCTCCAGGCCCCGGTGGCTCAGCTCCGCCGCCACATTGTCCAGGCGATAGCGGCGCAGGCCCTCAGCCACCAGGAAGTTGAACGGGCCCCAGATGCGACCCCGCCAGTAGTCATTGTCCGGAAACGCCGGGTCATTCCGGGCAATCGACGGAATCAGGTACCGGCCCCAGAATTCCTGCTCGTTCAGCAGATGCTCGCGGACGATCCGCCCCGCCCGGTCAGGCGGAGCGATACCCGCGATGAGGGGGAAGAAGGAAGTTGGCGACCATCGGGCGGAAAACCGGCCGTCCCAATGGCGGTTTGCATAGATTCCGTGGGCCTCGTCCCAAAGCAGTTCGTTGATGCGGTGTTTGATGGCCTCATACTCACGTCGGTAGCGGTGGGCGTCCTTCGGCTTACCCAGCACCTCGGCCATGGCGCCGAGGGCCTCGCAGTCCATCGCGTAGTAACTGTTGAGGCCGACGTCCACCAGTTCGAACGTGTTCGTCTGCTCGTTGAAAGGAACATCGTCATACATCGGGGAGTTGTCCAGGCCCGACTCATACATGGCACACTTGGCCGTGTGCTGGAGTGATGGGTTGTACGGCAGGAGCTGCGGAAACTCGTAACGAGGCTCGGCGTTTGAGCCCCACTCCAGGAGCCCGTCTCCGTTCCCGTCACGGTTCTTCATCCAGTACCGGTGCCACCGCGTCAGCCGGCGGTATATACCCGTGAGCCACGCCTTGTCCGGGCGGACCGCCTGGGTCTTCCAGATCAGCCAACTGCCCAGCGGCGGCATCGAGCGGTCCAGCGAGACGGCGCCGTGCGCCATGTAGTAGTTGGGCACGTGGCCGATCTCATCGACGGCCTGCGTAACCGCCTCAAAATTCAGCCGGGCCAGTTCGGGGGACTCCAGCGATGCCATGGCCCCGGCGAAGAACGTATCCCAGCAGAACACCAGTACCCCTGCCCAGTCATCGCACCAGTCACGGCTGACGGGTGAGGAGATGAGGCCTCGTCGTGTGTCGTACAGGGTGTTCCAGTTCACGGCCTGCATCATGGCTCGCGGTGCGTCCGCCAGAGCACCGGTGCCGGCAATGGCCGTTCGTTCGTGGTCCGCAAGCGACCCAGCCGACGTCATCTCGCGCCGCGGGTTGGTCGCGATGAGCGCGGCCGGCTGGCCGGGGTCGGCCACCACGTACGGCTCGGCGATGTTGAGAAAATACCGACGCGGCCAGGTGACCCCCTCGAACCGCAGTGCCCATCCCGCCAATGTCCCCGAATCCGGCGCTTGAATACCCGGTCTCTCGCCCGGCAGAGAGGCCAGGATGAACACGACACGGTAGCGACAGGCCGAAAGCGGCACGACCGCCAGATGGAGTGCGCCGTTTTGGTCCGTGGCCGTCAACCGATAGAGCACCTCCCCGACCCTGAATTCCAGTTCCGCCGGCAATCCCAGCGGGCCGTGCGGACCGAGGTGGGTCACGTCCGTCCAGCGGAACTTGTCGTGCAGGCGGCCCAGTTGGCGACTGCCAGGCGTAGGCGGCGGAACGTCCTCGTCCCAGATCGCGACCTGGACGGTGATCTCGGCCCGGCCGCGCCTGAGAAACACCAACCGGTTGAAGCCCCGAAAGTCCCAGGTGTTCCAGCCTGTCCGACGGTGTGAGGTCATGGTACCCCGCTCTGCCGCGAATGCTCGCGACCCATCGCTCGCCGGTACTCTACGGACACAGGCCCGACGAAGTCAAAGCCGGACGATAACCGGGCGTTGGTGGGCGGCGAGAGTTGTGCTGAAACTCTTCGGTCAGTTGGACAGGAGTCAATGCCGGGGGCTTTTCGGCGCTCGGCGCAAAACGAACCGTCGCATGAGACGGACCCCTGCGCGAGTCCGTCTCATGCGACGTATGTGTTCGAACCCGTCCGGCCTTCCCTGGCGAGAGCTTACCGGCGGCGCCTGAGCAGCGCCAGACCACCCAGTCCCAGCAGGGCCAGGGAGGCAGGTTCCGGCGTTATGACCAGGTTCTTGAAGTCCACGAAGTCAAAGCCGCCGCTCGCCCAGTCCGTGCCGTAAAAGCGAATCCGGCTCACGTTCGTCACGTCGAAGACGCCGCCATCGGCACCGACGCCGGCGGCCACGCTCACCGTCACATGCGTCCAGGTGGGATACGGCGGGTTGCTCCAGGGGGGCTGGGTCGCGTAGACGATGCTGTAGTCCCGATGGCCCAGGTAGGTATTGCCGTCCGCGGCATACGTGTAGAGCCGCACAAAGACGGGTGCATCGCCGTAAGGGTTCGTGTTCGTCTCGGGATCCTGGAAGTAGCGAGTATCAAACTCGACGGTGGCCCCGGCATTGCTCAGGTTCAGGCCCGCACCCGGCACGGTGATCCCGGCCAGGTTGAGGTCGACATACTGGTACCACCAGGTCCCGGGAAGGGTGCGCAGGTTGTGCCGGGTGAAACCTTGCGGCTCGAGGACCCCATCTCCATAGATCGTCTGGGTGTCGGTTCCCGAGAACGACGGGACGTAGATGGCGTCTCCGCCGGGCGACTGGCTGTTGTACCCGTAGCCCAGGTTAATCTGTTGGTTCATTGGGACGGACGCCAACACGCCCAGGGCCGGGCACACGGTCAGTCCTGCCATACCCCAGAGAGCCACAAACAGTAAAAGCCTCTTCATGTCTTGTCCTCCTTATCAGAAGTGACCACCTGCTCCGTATCCCAAACGGACGATAACGAACGGTTCGTTAACGTTCCGGCTTCGTCACCTCGGCCGGCAGTCATGCCCTGCCCCGACAGACGTGTCCAGCCCACGTCCCAGATACCTCATAGTGTTTATTTACCAGAAGCGCGTGAAATCAAGTAGGTTTTTTGGGAAAACCGACGCCAGACCGTCTTCACCGTCAATTCTTCGCCGATCGGGAGCCGAACCTGGCGGTGTGCCCCGCGAATCGGGGGGGGGGGCAGGGCCCAGAGAGGGGTCAAAAACCATCCTGTTCGGCACGGCTCATGACATCCCTCGGCGACAAGTAAGTATTCACACCCCGGCGGTCCGCGCCCCGGAGCAGGAAGAGGGGGTGGTCCTTGAACCATTTGCTCAACGGCCCTTCCCGGATCAGCCTGGTCTCGGGGGGCATGAATCGCATGGTGAAGCCGCAACGACGGTGGTTCGATGTGTTGGGGGCCGAACCGTGAATGAGGTAAGGAGCGTGGAAGGAGCACCCACCCCGCGGGATCAAGCAGTTGACCAGCCTGGATGCGTCCACGAGATGCGACGGCACGCCGCGGTGGAGAACCTTGGATTCGGCGTGCTCTATCTCCACATGCTCGATCGGGCCGGCAGTGTGCGTACCGGGGATCACCTGCATGCACCCGTTGGCTTCCGTGGAGTCATCGATCGCCAACCACAGCGTGATCACCTCCATAGGCTCCAGCGGCCAGTAGATGGCGTCCTGATGCCAGGGCACGGCCAGACCATCGCCCTTGGCCTTGCAGATGATGTGACACGAGAACAGGACGATGTTCGGCCCGATGAATCTCTCGACCGCGTCGAGAGTTGCAGGTTTCGAACACAGATCGAGGAAATGGCGATCATGGCAGTGAGGTTTGTCCAGGTGCTCCGGGCGGACGCCCCTGGCCGTCTGCCGCTCGATGTAGCCGTTGATGTACTCGGTCATCTCCGACAGGTCGGCGGGCCCCAGCAGTTGCGGGACAATCGTGTAGCCTTCACGCTGGTACTGTCGGATATGCTGATCCGTAACCATGCCAGGATCTCCTCCCCATCGAAGGCGTCGGGAGAAAGAATGCGTTTTCGCTTGAACGGCGCGGGGCGCCCGGTGCATCCACTATAGGCCGCGGTTTTTCCTCGGCCAACGCGGTTCCGCATCAGGCCGGCTGGACCCTGTTGCCTGTCGTAAGGAACGAGCTAGAATCATCAACCGCAGTCACGGGATCACCCTCCGGTGGGCCCAGCCGGCTTCCGGGAGCTACCCATGTCCGTAGTCGAGGTCCTTTCGCAGGCGGTGTTGACCGGCGACGACGAGCAAATGCCGGACTTGATCAGCCAGGCCCTGGACGAGGGGCTGCCCGCAAGACGCATCCTGAACGAAGGCCTGCTGGCCGGCATGGCCGAGGTCGGTCGGCGGTTCCGTGAAAACGAATTCTTCATTCCCGAAGTCCTCGTGGCGGCCGGTGCGATGAAGGCGGGCCTGCAACTGTTGCGGCCGCACCTGGCGCGGCAGGGGGTCCAGGCGGCGGCGACCGCCGTGATCGGCACCGTCAAGGGCGATCTGCACGACATCGGCAAGAACCTCGTCGCCATGATGCTGGAGGGCGCCGGCTTTGAGGTCGTGGATCTGGGCGTGGATGTCTCCGCGGAGCAGTTCGTGGAGGCTTGCCGCACTCACCCGGTTGATCTGGTGGCCCTGAGCGCGTTGCTGACGACGACCATGCCCGAGATGATCGGCGTGGTCCGCCTCATTCGCCAAGAGCTGAAGCCTTCGCCGCGGGTCATCATCGGCGGATCGCCCGTGACCCAGCAATTCACGGACGAGATCGGCGCCGACGGGTACGCCCGCGATGCCGCCACGGGTGCGGAGGTGGCAAGGCAATTGTGCATGGGCTGACGCGACGGCGCCGCGGGAAGACGGGAACAGCGCATGCCGAGGGCAGCTTCCATGACCGGAAAGGAACGAGTGGCGAGGACGCTGACCCACCGGCAGCCCGATCGTGTGCCCATCTATGACAAGTTCTGGTTCGAGGCGGAGCGGGACTTCCGCGAGCGGCTGGGGGTGCCGCTCCTCGAGCGCCACACGCGGTTCGATTGTGACACAGCGCCGTGCGCCCAACCGCAAACGATCTGGGAACTCTTCGACATGGACATGGTCGAGGTAGCCTGGCCGGACTTCCGGCTGCGGTTCAGCCCGCCCGAAGTCATCGAGGAGACCGACGAGTGGTTGCTCCAGCGAGATGGCAACCAGGCCGTGCTCAGGTGGTGGAAGCACAAGATGGGCACACCCGAGCATGTGGCCTTCGGCATCGACAGCCCCGAGAAGTGGGCGGCGGTCAAGCACCTCATGACCGCCTCGCGGGAGCGGGTCCGGTGGGACGAGTTCTGGCCCCTGTACAGGCGGGCCCGGGCCGCCGGCCGTTACGTCTGCTTCGCCACCGTGGAGCCCATCGAGATGATCAAGGATGTGCTTGGCCACGAGATCATGCTCCGCTCGATGATCAAGCGGCCGGAGTGGATCCACGACATCTTCAACACGTACATCACGGTGGCCATTGAGATGCTGGAGCTGGTCGAAGCCGAGGGCATGGTCTGCGACGGCGCCTTCGTGTACGGCGACATCGCTTACAATACCGGGCCGTTCATGAGCCCGCGGCACTACCGCGAGTTCGTCCAGCCCTACCACCGGCGGCTGTTCGACGAGTTCCACCAACGCGGCATGCCGGTGCTGCTGCACTCGGATGGCGACATCCGACTGCTGCTCGACGACCTGATCGACGCCGGCGTGGACTTCATCAACCCGCTGGAGGCCAAGGCCGGCATGGATGTCCGCGAGCTGGCCCCCAAGTACGGCAACCAGCTCGGGTATTGTGGCAACATCGACGCCCGGGTGCTGGCGACGAATGATCTGGAGCGGATCCGCGAGGAACTCCGATCCAAGTTGACAGCGGTGATGGCCGGCCATAACTACATCTATCATTCGGATCACTCGGTACCGCCAAGCGTGACCCTGGAGACCTACCAGGCTGTCCTGGCCGAGGTGAGACAGGCCGGAAGGTACGACTGACGGTATGGGGATTCCGCCCGTGTAAGCTCCGAAGGAGAGCCCTCTGGTGACTAGACGGGAGATCGTGGAACGTGCGATCACTTTCAAGAATCCGCCCCGGATTCCCATGAAGTTTGATGTCGTTGGTGTCAATGACTGCTACGACGTGTGGACCCGCGACCCGACGGGCTGGACCTGGGAGTTTGAGGGCCAGGCGATCGACGAGTGGGGATGCGTCTGGCAACGAACCGGGGTACGCAACACCGGTCAGGTGGTCGGGCATCCCCTCCGGGACGTCGAATGCCTGAAGAATTACCGCTGGCCGGACCCCGACGCCCCCGCCCGATACCGTGACCTGGCCGGACAGCTTGCGGGGGCCACGGACCGGTTCGTGATGTTCTGTTTTGGCCATGGCATCTTCGAGCGTCTGCACATGCTGTGCGGCATGACCGAGACCATGCTCGGTTTCTACGATCATCCCGAACAGATTCACCAGATCATCGAGTGTATTCTCGACCATCACCTGCGAGTGTTTCGCCGCTGCGCGCAGATCGCCGACGGCCGGATGCACGCGGCGGCCATGGCGGATGACTGGGGCATGCAGGACAAGGCGTTCATCAGCGTCTCGCTTTTCCGTGAGTTCTTCAGGCCGCGCTACCAGCGATGGTTTGACGAAATCAAGGCCGCCGGGATGCACCCCTGGATGCATTCCTGCGGGCGTATCAACGAGATCCTCGAGGAGCTGATCGATTGCGGCCTGGAGGTCGTCAACTGTCAGCAGCCCAACGTGGTGGGCATCGAGGAGATAAGCCGACGCTACCGCGGCCGAATCTGCTTCGAGACCATCGTGGATACCCAGTCGACGCTCGTCAGGGGCACATTCGACGAGATCCGCGTCGAGGCCAGACGCCTGGTCGAGGCCTGGAGCACGCCGGAGGGCGGCTTCATCGCCAGCGACTACAACGACGCCGAAGCCATCGGCTCCACGGCCGAGCGGCGACGAATCATGTTCGAAGCCTTCGCCGAAACCGGCAAGTATCCCGGCTACGCCGACATCCTTGCCCGAACCGTTGACGCTCCCGCCGGGCACTCATATAGCCGGCAGGCGATCGAGGAACCGTCGGACTGATCCGGCGTGACGCGGACGCCGGCGGCGGTCGATAAGCCGAAAGTGATCGAACTCGGCCGGTCGTGAGCCGGTAAACCCGCGATCCGCGGTACGGATTATGATGTTGAACGTACGGCCTTGAAGGCGAACGGTAGCGTCCCCGGCCCGCCGCGACGGGGCGGCGGAGTTCCAGCGGGAAAACTCGGTCCGGCGTGCGGACCACTCTCCGAGTGTTGACGTGATCATGAGCGACGACCCCAGGCTCGGACGACAGCGCATCCTGGCCGCATTGGATCGTGGCCGGCCCGACCGGCTGCCGATGCTGGAGCTGACGTACTGGCCGGAGACGCTGGAGCGCTGGTACCAGGAAGGATTCCCGACGGGCGCCGACCCGGTGGACTACTTTGGCCTTGACCGCGTTGCCTGCATCAACGACCTCTTCGATCCCTCGTTTGACCTCTCGGAGCGCGTCCTGGAGGAGACCGATGAGTACCGGGTTACCGTCGACCGCTACGGCAAGACCCTCAAGAGCTGGCGGCATTCCTACCATCCGCCGGCCATGCTCGCCCCTGCTCTGCGGACGTGGGACGAATGGAATCGCGTCAAGCCGGCGTTGACGTCGGGGGCGGACAAGTTCAACAACCCGGCCGCCGAGGCGGACTACCGGGCGGCCCGCGCCGCCGGCCACTGTACGATCATCACGCCGGCCGAACCCATGTGGTTCGTGATCCACCTGACCATGGGTTTCGAAGATGGACTCATGGCGATCGCATCGCAGCCCGATCTCGTAGCCGACATGGTGACGACGTACGCCGACTACGTGCTGGCGATGCTCGAGCTGACCCTGAAGCGAGGCTACGAATTCGATGCCCTCTGGTTCTGGAGCGACTTGTGCTACCGACGCGGATTGCTCTTCTCGCCCGCTGACGCCCGCCGATACGTGCTGCCGCATTGGAAGCGTTTCGGCGAATTCTGCCACGACCATGGCCTGCGCTTCATGTTCCATTGCGACGGCAACGTCGGCCAGC
>JACQVT010000513.1 GCA_016209665.1 Planctomycetota bacterium
GAACGACCGCGCCGGGTACTGCACCAGGCAGGGATTGTGTGGGACCGGCATCTTGCCGGTCCGGAGACCGGCGGGAAGCCGGTCCCACACGAATCTGACCGGCGGGAAGCCGGTCCCACACATTCCGAAACAACCTGCTCGCTTTCACCGGTACATCCTCGCCTGGGCGGGCCGCATCGCCGGCAGCAGATGCGACAGGTCCCGCCGCACGCTCAGGTAGATGCCCACGCCTTCCTCGTCACCGCGCAGCACCGACAGCAGGTCGTACTCGACCGTCAGCTCGATCGTCAGGTAGCCGCGCTTCAGTTCCAAACCCGCCTCGACGTCCACGCCGTGCGTGTCGCCGTCGACGGTGTCGTTCTCGAAGTGGTAGGCGGTGTTGGCCTTGAACCACAGGTAGTCGGTGATCCGCGCCCGATCGGTGAGGTTCATATCCAGCCACCAGACGTGTCGGCGGTCGTACTCGCCCTCGTACAGGTATCGCGACAGCTCGCCCGAGACGTCCAGCGAGTGGGCGGCCGAACTGAAGATCGCCGCCCGGCCGGTCAGATGGCCGGCGGTGTAGGGCAGCACGCTGTCGTCGAAGATCTCGTATTCCGCCCCGACGCTCTACCGCTCGCGGTCGAACCGGGCCCCGAGGCGGTGGCGGTCCTGGTTGTCGCGGACCCAGGGCGTGGCCCGCGAATACTCGGTCTCCTGCCAGCGGCCCTCGAGGGCGTAATAGGGCGTCAGGCCGAACGTGAACCGGTGCTCGATGAGCAGGTCGGTGCGGTAGGACTGGATCTCGCCGTGGGCCGGCACCTTGTAGGCGTAATCGAAGTAGACGACCTCGCCGTCGGCGATCCGGCCGGTCCAGGTGCGGGCGACGACGGCCCGGCCGGCGGTGAACACCACCGTATAGTCGGTGCCGATGGCGTACAGCCGCGTCCGCGTGGCGTTGAAGGCGAACACCGACCCGGGGATGACGCCGGTCTCGCGGAGGAACACCGGGCGGCTCCCGCCCAACGGGTGGGCCTCGCCGTGGACGTAGCGGATGCCGGCGTCGCCGGAGGTGCGGGCCTCGTCGATGCCGAAGTTCGCGTTGGCCGACAGCTCGCCCAGCGAGGTCGGCTGGCGGTAGGCGGCGTCGATCAGCCCGCCGAACTGCGACGTGTCGAGGTCGTTCTCGACGTGCTCGTGCATAGCGTAGCCGTCGGCGCTCAGCCGCAGCTTGTCGGTCACGTCCCAGATCGCCTCGGTGTCGAACTTGTTCTGCGTGACCTTGATGCCGCCCTGGTCGTACTGGTACAGGCTGTAGCGGTGGATGGTCTTGAAGTTATCCGTGTGCTGCAAGGTCAGCCGCGGCACCAGCTCCAACTCGTCGCGGGCCAGGTCGCCCTTCTCGGCGTTGTAGCGTAGATACGTGTCGAGGCGGTGCTTGTTACCCGGCCCGAAGGCGATTTCGTGCTCGAGGCGGGCCTCGTCCCGCTGCGTCTCGAACGAGTACCGGCTGCCCTGGTAGTTCGACTCGTCGTGCTCGTGCTCGTAGAGCAGCCGGAGCTTGTGGGTGTCGGAGAACGTGAACTTGTGGTCGATGTAGAACCGGCTGTTGTCGAGTTCCTCGTCGTCCTCGTCGTCGCGGTTGCCGTGGCGCTCGACGTCGCGGAGGCTGAAGCCCACCTCGGTGGTGAACTTGTCGCCGACGATCAGGGCCGACGCCCCGGTCTCGGTCTGCTCCTCGCGGAGCGACGGCAGGAACCGGCGGGGCACGCGGACGTCGGCCCGGCGGGCGTAGACGTTGAGCGAGATCGGCTTGGACTTGAACAGGTCGACGTTCACGTCGTACTGGATGAGAAAGCCGTTGTCGTCCTCGGTGTCCGACCAGCGATTGATGTCCTCGCGGAACCGCCCCTGGGTCAGGCCGAACTCGAGCTGGGCCCGGTACTCCAGCAGGTTGGGATCGTAGACGAACCCGCCGAGCGTGATCCCCGCGCTCTCGATGAACCGCAGGTCGTGGTTCTCGTGCGTGGTATCTCGGCGGTAGGGCACGGTCGATTTCACCCGCCGGTTTTCGAACTCCGTCTCGAAGCCCACGTACAGATCGGTGGCGTCCAGGCGAAACCGCGGCCGGTCGGGCGGCGGTGGGGCGGCGTCATCGGGAGCCGGCGCGGACGCGGGCGGCGGCACGTCGGGGGGGGCCTGACCCCATACGGCCGCGGACACAAGCATGACCCATGCCTGCGTGAACGGCACCACGAACTGCCACGTCGTCCTTGAACGCATCTGCCGTTGCCGACCGCGCCGAAGCAACGAACCGAACGCCCCTATCCCGCGTGGGCCGAATGCTTCCATCACCCGGCCGCCGGCACACCTGCACTCCGACCGCGCCTACTGCGGCGCATGGATGCCGCTGCCGAACGCACACCCCTCGCCGGGCGGGAACGCGAACGCGTTGCCGAACCCGTTGTGACACCGCTGGCACACGAAGCACGACGACACCGCCGATCGCCCCTGGTCGTCCCGAACCACCTGCGTGCCGTCCCCGCTGAACATGCGGGCGGCGCCGTCGTCCGTGGGATCGATCCAGAAGATGTGGCTGCGGGTGTCGCCGAACCGGGCCGTCCGCCCGTTGGCCAGCACCTGATCGTTCACGGCCAGCGTGCCGACCGCGAAGGGCATGTGGCAGCTCACGCAGGTGACCGGCTCGACGTAGTCGCCGCGGCGGTAGACGAAACCTTGGTGCAGGGCCATGTTCCGCTCGGGATGACAGGCCTGACACTCGTTGCGGATGGCCGTCGCCCGGTCGGCCCACGTCGACACGTGCGGGTCGTGGCAGATCGTGCAGGCGAAACCGCGGTGCGGGCTGGCCGTCAGTTCGGTCGCCTGCTGTAAGCCCACGATGAGGCCGTCGGCGGCGGCGATGACATTCGGATCGTCGGGATTGCTGTGGCATCGGGCACACGAGGTGGAGTCCGCATCGAGGCTGATGTTGCCCGCCGGAGGATTGGGGACGTGCATGCTGCCCGGGCCGTGGCAGGCCTCGCACTGCACGCCGGCCTCGGCCCAGGTGCCTTCGATGCCAGGGCGATTCTCCTGATGCCGATTGCCGTTGTCCGCCAGCGTTTGCGGGCCGGTGGTCCGCCGCCGGAAATCGTCAAAGCTGAAGGGCAGCGGCGTCGCCTGCGCGGGCAGGTAGGGAACGAAGCCCGCCGTCTGAGCCGTCTCGGCGATGGCCAGGTTGTATTGCGTGTTCGTTCCGGCCGTGCCGTCGGTCAGGACGAACCCGTCGAGGCCGACGAACCGGGCGGCGTGGCGGTAGGCGTCGATGACGTAGCTGATGTCGGTCCAGTCGAACCCGGCCGGCGGCGCGGGAACGCCCGGCGCATCGGCAGGGTACTGCGGAGAACCGTCGAGCACCGCCCGGGGGGCCTGCGAGTGTCCGTGCCGTGAGAAGGTGGCGGCCACGCTGGCGTGGCAGGATCCGCACGCCGCCGACCCGATGTACGCGGTCTCGTCGGTGGGCACGATCCCCGGCAGCGGGCCCCCGCCGCCGTCGCAGCCGTGCATCAGACTCCCGCAGACCAAAGCCACAACGGTGCATCCGGCGGTCTTGGACATCATGCTTCGGAACCTGTGTGACACTTCAACCTCACGTGGGCGAGCGACAGGCCGCGCCCCCGCGCCGCCCGATCCGGGACGCCCCGGCCGGGGGTCATTTTCAGAGGATACGGTATGGTTGTCAACTATCGTGTCGAGCGAATGTTACAATCATCCGAGGCGCCCGATTCCAGGACACCTTTGCGGGCGCCGGGAATCCCGGTAAGCTACCTGCCGGTGTGAGGTAAGCGACGACCATCGATAGGAAAGGAGACAAGCCGCCGGCGGCCCCACGAGCCGGTGGTGGAACGTGCCCGCCATGCCCAAGGACGTGTTCATCACGGAGGACTTTCTGCTCCAGACCGAGGCCGC
>JACQVT010000515.1 GCA_016209665.1 Planctomycetota bacterium
CTACGAGCCGGCGGCCGGGGAGGCCGCGTCGCTCTACGAGATGGGGCTGCCGGTGGTCGAAATAGGAGATCGCTGGCATGTCGAGGTGGCCCAGAAGGTGCCTCTCAACGCCGACCGCGACAACGTCCCCCCCAGCTATCTGCAGCAGGTGCGGGTGCTGGTTGCCAATGCGATGGCGAGTCGTCTGTCCCATGAGGAGATCACGGAGCCCTGGGTAGGCCTGGCCCTGGAGGACCCGCGCATCGCTCCTGCTGCCGTGCGGGAGATCGTCAGGGGCAGGTTCGGCGACAGGCATGTCACGGCTGATCCCAGCGATCCGGAGGCTAACAAGCTGGCCACGGCCCAGGGCTACGTCGTCATTCCCCCTCGCACGTTCAACGGCAGGCAGTGGGAGAACATCCGGCGCGCCGGCGCGTCGCTCCCCGCGGGCCAGGTAACGCCCTCGCCGAAGCCTTACGAAGAAGGCGGCGCCCCTCAGAACGTCGTCCCCGCGGAGAAGTGGACGCCGGCCATGCAGGAGACCGTGGCCCTGTTCGCTCGCCTCGCGACTCGCCTGCTGGGCCAGGCCATCGCCGTCAAGGTCGTGAGCGCCCCGAGGTGGCCGTTCTCGGCGACGTTCGGCCGGGAACGAGAGCTCACTCTGAACGTGGGACGGCTGGGTCGCAAGTGGTTCGAGCAGCCCGGCCACAAGCATCAGTTGGCCCTGCTCCTCCACGAGTTGGCCCATTACTACGAGAGGGACCACCTTAGCGAGCACTACGCCCAGGCCATCTGCCGGTTGGGGGCCGATCTGGCCTGGCTCTGCGGCGACCCTCGCGTCGTGACGAATCCAGACCGCCCGTAGCTGGTTGACACGTAGAAAGGAGCCGGTCATGGTCAGACAGTGCCTCCGTCTTGCGGCCGCCTCGGTTCTCTTGCTGGGTTCCGCGGTCTCCACTGCCCTGGCCGGCGGCTCGGCTGCCGGCGGCTCCGTCCTCCCGCCGGTCGCGGCCGGCCCGCCGAGTGAGCTGCTGTCTCTGTACACTGTTCGCCCACTCCTCCGGGCGTATGCTCTCGCCAGCACCGCCCCGCCGCTCTGCCTGGCCCTCGACCGTAGCGGGTCGATGACGCAGACGGATCCCGAGCGGTTCGGCCCCAGTGTGATCAACCTGATGGCCGACCTGGCTTCAGGTTCCGTCGTGAGCGTCTTCACTCTTTCGGGCGTCGGCCCCGCCGGCGTCATTCCCCTCGGCAGTTTCAACGTGGCTGACCCCGCTCAACTGGAGGCCCTGCGAGCCCGAGTCGCCGAGCTTGCCAGCGCAGAGCCGCGGGGTGAGACGCCGTTGGCTGACGCGGTTGACGCCATCTACCAGCACCTCCAGGGCCAGAATGCCCCGGCTGGCGCTTCCTGCGCCCTGATCACGGACGGGGAGCCGTATCCGGACACCGAACGACAGTACGGCCGCGTCGAAGAGCGACTCGCCGACTTCGCAGCGAAGGGCTGGCGGCTCCACGTGGTGGCCCTGGGCGCTTTCGGTGGCGTTGAGCGCTTCCATGACATCGCCCGTCAGCTCGGCGGCACCGCTCTTACGGCGAACACGGCCAGGGAACTGCTGGGCGTAGCTACCTACGCCTTTGCCGCCTTCACCTCCGAGTCGCCCCCCGTCCTTATCACGGCCAAGACGGGCGCTGACGGCCGGGCCGTGGTTCCCATCGAGGTGGACCCGACCATCCGACGCCTGAAGGCGGTGGTCACTCGCCCCGATGCCGCCTTCTCGGCTGTCCTCGTGACGCCCCGCGGCAGCCAGATCGCGCCGGGGGACTCGCGCCTGGTCGGTTACAACGCCGATGACCCCCACTATGTCTTCTTCTCGGTTGCTGACACCATGCCGCTCGGGGCCGGCAAATGGCTCTTGGAGGTCCGGGGCCCGAGGGGAAGCGATGTCCACGTGGCAGTGAGCATGAGGTCTTCCCTGCGTCTGGTTCTCACCGCGCCAACCGGGGGCCTCTTCCCGGCCGGTCGTCCGGCGCGCGTGTGCAGTCAGCTTCTGGATGGCGACCGTCCCCTCCTCGTCCCCGGCGCGACGGTGCGCGTGACTGCCACGGGCGCCGACGGGCGAAAGGCCGAAGCGCAGCTCCTCGACAACGGCCGGGCCGAGAACGACGATGCCAATGCAGCCGACGGCACTTTTTGCGGTCGCCTCTCCGTGCCCGCGGAAGGCGGGTATCGTTTGCTCGCCGAGGCCACGACTCCTGGGGCTGGCCGGGCTGCTACCGAGGGCGGTCTCCTCGCCGCTGCTTTCCCAAGCTTCCGTCCGCTACCCGTGAAGATGCCCACGGTGCGCGATGGCGATGTGGTCAGCGCCCCGATCGCCCAACTGAACCTGGCGGGCGGCCGCGTGCCGGCCTCCACCGTGGAGAAGCTGACCCTGGTTGTCCGTCCACCAGGCGGGGCGGCCCGCTCGACGGAACCTGACCAAAGAGCCGCCTTAGACCAGGAAGGCGTGCTGACCGCGAGCTTTGTTGCCAAGTACGAGGACCTTCTGGAGACGAGCCCCAACGTTGGCATGGCAGGGGGCAACATCCCCTACACCCTCGCCGTCGAGGCTACCTACCGGTTTCGGGGGCAGGAGGTTACGGATCGGGAGGCCGTGCTGCTCCAGTTCGCGGTCCGTGTCCTGCCCATGCCCTGGCCCTGCGGGGGCCTTGGCCCGCTGCGCGACCCATGTGCGCGCTTCGTCGAGACGGGCGGGCCGGCAGCGGTTGCAGGCGTCGCGGGCGCCGGGGCTGCCGTTGTCGCGGGGGTCGCTGTGCTCGGCGCTCTGGCCGGCTGGGCTCTCAAACGCAAGGCCAACGAGCCCCTGGGGTCCAGAGCCGGGAGCGGCACTCTTGGCGCCTCGAGGGCCAGTGCTGGCCGCCCCGGCGCCAATGCGGGCCTTCGCACGGGCACCGCGGCAGGCTCTAAGAGCCCTGGCCGCTCGCGCGGCCTCTCGGGGATGCGCTAGCGAAGGAGGAGACTGTCATGAACAGGCAAGCCACGGCGCCGTTCGGCCACGGCACCCTCCTGACCCGGGCGGTGGTTGTCCCTTTCGCCGGAAACATCGACACCACGGAGGATGTGCTCGCCAGCCTGCGGCCGGCCCTCAGGGTGGAGATGCCGCGCTCCTTCGCCGATAAGTTGCGCCGAAGGGAAGTGCCAGAGCCCATTCTTCAGCACCTGTACCGCAACGGCTTCTCGCCGGACTACCGCATCAATGCCTATGGCGCCGACGGCGCCCCCACCGTGCACATGGCTACCCTCTACATGGCTCCGGAACTGGCGAGCTTCTACCGGGCTGGCCAGGCGAGGGCCAGCGCTGCGCATCCAGGGACCATTCATGCCCTGACCTACGGATCGTTGGCGAGTTCGACCGGTCCCGCTCTGTGCCTCGCCTCAGCACCGCTGCTCAGGGCTACGTTCAGCGGCGATGACCGGGGCGACAACGCGCGCTCGGACTACCTGGGCGTTCTAGCCGGCCCGTGCGACGGGACGAACCCAGACCGGCATGCATTCCGTCGCGCCGTCACCTTGGCGACCCTGGAAAGCCTGAACGCCCTGGCTCTCGCGGTGTATGACCGCCGGAAGGAGGGCGGGATCGAGATCCCCGGCCTGGGCCGCCTGTCCCAACCGCCCTACGACATCGTGTGGCTCAGCTCGGATCGGTTGTGCGGCGCCGAGACGGTCGATGAGCTGGCGAAGGCCACGCACGTCCTGGCCCTGGTCCTCGCCGACAGGGAC
>JACQVT010000516.1 GCA_016209665.1 Planctomycetota bacterium
CAGGGGCGGTTCAAATCGTTCCCGGTGCAGACCGACGGCAGGATTGCCAGGTAGTCTCGCCCTTTGACTCGGCAATCTGGACGATCCGCACGGCATCCGTCCGGGTCTCGAGCACCCCCTCCGCCCCGGCCGCCGCCCCCGCAAGTCGAACCGCCCGCCAGCCGCGCCCGCCTGAGTCCATGAATCCACCTGAGGTGAGCTGGCTCCGCTTTCGGGCTTACCGGAATTGAGCTACATCCCCTGGCCAGTTGCACTCGATGGTCCGTTCTGATGGCCGATGGACCCGGCCGGGGGGTGGCCCGGCCCTGTGGCCACCATAACACCCTGCCACAGCCCGCGGGCATCTCCAGCCCCCCTTCCCCCTTCCCATGTATCCTCATTGGGGTTAACATGTTGCGGCGTCAGGCGGGATTGGGAATGACCGGTGCCCGGTGGGGCAGGACGAAGGCCAGGCCGCAACCGGACAGTCCGCAAGTCGTATAATAGTCCGCCAACCCGCCTTCCCTGGATACCGGGGCAGAGGCAGATTGTTTATCCGGGGACGACACGCTCTGAGAGCAGGTACGGCCAGCGGGTCTCGAGGGCCGATCCGCAGGCGACGGCGTCGCGGCCCGGCGGCCGCGCCCGCGATGACACACGAAAGGACGTTCTTCATGCTGTTGGTCCGCCGAGTGCTCCTCCTGGCCGTCGTGGTCGCGGCTCCCGCCGCTGCCTGGGGCCAGCAAGGCAAATCCGAGAACGACAACCGACCCAAAGACAGCGGCGGCATCTTCACCGGCTCGCCTTTGTTCTGGCGGACGGACTGGGTGCTCGATCTGTACGTCTCGCAGATCACCCGATACTACAACCTGAACAAGGAGCAGGAGGAATACACCCGCAAGCTCCTGGGCCAGCGGGTCAAGGTCTTCCTGCAGGACCACGAGCGCGACGTGCGGTCGCTGCTGGCCGAGTACATGGAATACCAGATGAGCCAAGAGCTGCCCGACGCCAAGGCGGCGCAGGACTTCGCCCGGCGGGCCGGGCCGCTGGCCCGCGAGATCCGCAAGGAGATTCTCGAGGGCAACATGCGCTGGCGCGAGATCCTGGACGACCAACAGCGGACCAAGCACGACCAGGACCTCAAGCAGATGACGATGTTCTTCGACAACCTCGAGCAGGGCCTGGAGCGCTGGAAGCAGGGCAAGGTCCAGCCGACGGATCTGCCGGGGCGGGTGGGGCCTCGCCCGACCCACCTGACCAGGATTGAGGACGCCTGGGATTACTGGGTGCGGAGCTTCATCCAGTCCTACAAGCTCGACGAGGGGCAGAAACAGACCGCCTACTCGATCCTGCGCGAGCTGAAGGATGAGGCAACCCGCTACCGCGAGGCCAACAAGGAGAAGTTCGCCGAGCTGGAAACCGCCCTGAAGGCCATCCGCGGGCGGACGCCCAAGACCGATCCCGAAGAGCTGGCCAAGTACCAGGAGGAGACGGCCCGGGTCGCCAAGCAGCGGGCCGAGCTGGAAAGGCCGATCACGGCCCTGTTCGGCCAGCTTCAGTCCCGCGTGGACGCGATTCCGACCGTCGACCAGCGCAAGGCCCGCCAGGCGGAACTTGACCGTCTGCGGCTGGCCGCCCGTCGGCCCGCCACCCGACCGGCCGTCGCGGCGAGCCGGCCGGCTGCCACCAATGTGGCCGTCGGCTCAGAGCCCGGCAGTGGGACCCCGTGAGGTGGCCCTCGCTGCTCCCGGCAGGCCCAACCGCGTCAGGATGAGTTCCAGCGGGACGCCAATGTCCGCGACCGTTACCCGCCCGAGATACGCTCGGGCGGTTTTCTTTGTGTAACCCACCTTCATGGCCAGGAACGTGACCGTTCGATGGACTCGGACGGCCGGTCCGTCGGCGCGGCCGGTGTCGGCGTCCAAGCCGGATGGGACGTCAATCGCGACGATCAGCGGGCCGGTGCCCGGCGCTTGGGCCGCGGCATTGATCGCGTCGATGATGCCGGCGAGCGGATCGCGCACCGTGCCGGCGAAGCCCGTGCCCAACAGGGCATCGACGACGACTGTCGCCGTCCGCCACCGCTGCGCGGCCGCGGCGAGGGCCGCCGGGCCGTCGAGCACGCGGATCGCAAGCTCCATGCCCGCGGCGATCCGATGGTTCACCGCCGCGTCACCCGTCAGTGAGGCCGGATCGGCGGTGAGGTCCACCGACACGCCCCAGCCGCGGTTGGCGAGGTGCCGGGCGATGACCAGACCGTCGCCGCCGTTGTTGCCCTTGCCGCACACGATGGCGGCGTGGGGCGGCGGTGGTGGATCGCCCGGACCGCCCGGTCGGCGGCGGGCACGGCCTCGGGCCCAGTGGTCGATCAGGTCGGCGGCGCTGCGGCCGGCGTTCTCCATCAGGACGACGCCGGGGACGCCCAACGCCTCGATCGCGTACCGATCGACCGCCCGACACTGCTCGCATGTCAGCACGGGAATCCTGTTTCCGCGTTGCCTGCTGGCCATGATCACCCGCCTGCGGTGTCCGATGCGGCCCGGACCGACTGGAGTTTAACCCGCCGGGGCCATCGATGCCTGTCTCACGGCGGCACACCGGGAGCCCGGACGCAGCGCCGAGACCGCCCCTCGAGCGTCGGTTTCCGGGCTTCCATCACGGGCTGGATAGTATCTGGACCTCCCGCTAATCACCATAACATTATATAGTACCGCGAGATACGTCATCCACCTTGATGTATTCATTCATTTTTTTGATGTTTTATTTGCCAACCCGGGGAAGGTGGAGTATATTCTCAGAGCCGGAAGTTAGTGTTCACTAGTTCACAGACAGCCCGACTCGCGGGTCGGGACTGCGGTGGCGGCGATGGCATTTCGCCACGGCGGGCGCGCGGCCAAGCCGTGGCCGACGAAAAGTCGCCTGGTTGCGAGGCAAACCGACATCGGTTCATCCGAACGCTGACCGCAGGGAGCGCGGCCGGCGCGTGCCGGCGGCGGACGTCGTCCTGGCGGCGCGGGCTCGGCGGTCGACGTGGATGACCCCCATTCAGCGAGGACCAGTCATGACAACGGCGATTGCGGAACCGCGGGTTGATGGAGAGCGGCGGAACGTTTCGTTGCCGGTTGCCGGCGCGGGCACGACGGATGCGGTGCGGTCGGCGATCGAGGCCGAGCGGGAGCGGTTGTTGGGCGAGGCGGGCCTGAACGTGCGCCCGATCTCGCACTTCAAGCGTCCGGTGGAACGGCCGTTCACCAAGCAGGAGCGCGGCCACGTCACCATCCTGTTCGGCGGGCTGACGATGCGGCATGACATGCTCCTGCTCGCGGGTCTGGAGGGGCTGGGCTACAAGATCGCCCAGGTGCCCGTGCCCAGGAAGGCCGATTTCCAGGCCGGCAAGGAGTACGGCAACAACGGCCAGTGCAACCCGACGTACTTCACGGTCGGGGCACTGGTGAACTACCTCAAGGACCTGCGCGACCGCCAGCGGCTCCCGACCGACCAGATTCTGAACGACTACGTCTTCATCACCGCCGGGGCGTGCGGGCCGTGCCGGTTCGGCATGTACGAGGCCGAGTATCGGCTCGCCCTGCGGAACAGCGGCTTCGACGGCTTCCGCGTCCTGCTCTTCCAGCAGGGCGGGGGGCTGAGCCAGTCGGAGGTCGAGGCCGGCCTGGAGATGAACCTCAACTTCTTCCTCACACTGCTCAACGGGATTTTCATGGGCGACCTCTTGAACGAGGTGGCCTACCAGATCCGGCCCTACGAGGTCGTGCCCGGCAAGACCGACGAGGTGTTCGCCAAGTGCCTGGCGCTGTGCCAGGATCGGCTGCGGAGCAAAGACTACGACGCGATCCACGGCGGGCACCTGGCCAAGTTGCTGAGCAAGGTGGCCCCGGTCAGCAACGGGGACGAGGCCCAGAAGTTCATCGACCAGCTCAAGGGTGACTACTACACGGCGGTGTTCCGCGAGTGTGCCCAGTTGATGCAGGACGAGATCGAGGTCGACTACACGCGGCCCAAGCCGATCGTCAAGATCACGGGTGAGTTCTGGGCCCAGACGACCGAGGGCGACGGCAACTTCAA
>JACQVT010000537.1 GCA_016209665.1 Planctomycetota bacterium
CGCCGCCGGCCGGTTGGCCGTGCAATGGGGCCATCGCTACTTCGCCGAACTCGACGCCGCCGACCGATCGACGTTCCGCACGCTCAAGCACATCGAGGCGGAAACGCTCGCGGAAACCATCAGGCCCTTCGCCGGCCCGTTGCGGGTCGAGAAGTACATTGCCAGCTTCAACGAGTACCTGGCCCGGCCAACGCTGTTCGAGGAGGTCCGGGAAGTCCTCGCTCGTCTGCGGGTGCCGGTTTGCATTGTCAGCAACGCCGACGATCGCGAGCTGCAGGCCGCCCTGTCGCACCACGGGCTGCACTTCGACTGGGTGGTCAGCTCCGAATCCGCCCGGAGCTACAAGCCGCAGCCGGGGATCTTCGCGGCCGCCCTGGAGCTGACGGGCTGGTCGCCGGACCGGGTGATCCACGTGGGGGACTCTCTGCACAGCGACGTCGGCGGAGCCCACGGCGTGGGGCTCAAGGCGGCCTGGGTCAACCGCTCTATCCGTATCAGCGACATCGGCAGCAAACAGCCGGACTTTACCTGGAGTGACCTGCGGCCCCTGGTTGAACTAACTTGTGGTCGTTGAGGGTGTCTGTACGATAGAATACAGCCGTCTGACCGTGCGCACCGTTCGGTTCTGCGGCCGACGTCCCAAATCGCGGGCCGGCCGCCGAGAAGGGAGCCACCCCCATGCTTCGCCGGTCGATCGCCGTTCTCGCCTCGGTCATCGCGCCGCTCGCCGTGTGGGCGGGTGCGCTCGCCGCCGACGTGCGGCCGCCGATCACAAACGCTCCGGCCGCGGCCAGTCCCTCCGCCCGATCGTTCGGGCGCCCGGTGACCATCAATCGCGGGCCATCCATCGTCGGCGGGGGGCGGTCGTTCTCCGCGTCGCCGTCCGTTTCATCTCGCTCATCGCGAGCGACGGTCGTTCGCGGCAACACCGTCTCGTCGCCGAATCCGCGGGCCGTCGCCGCCGTCGCTCCCCCGCGCACGGGTGCACCCGTCATCAACGGGACCAACAACGTGAACCGAATCGTCACCGGAGCACGCACGGCAGCCGGCAACTCGTCGGGCTCGCGGGCCCCGGTACTCGATAACGGCTCTGCCGGTTGGGGATCGCCCGTCCTGAACACCGGCGGCACCGGCTGGGGCTCGCCGGTGATGAACAACGGCCGGGCCGGCTGGGGCTCGCCCATCATGAACAACGGCCGGGCCGGCTGGGCCTCGCCGATCTTCGCCGCCCAGCGTCCCGCCAGCCCATACGGGGGCGTCGCCGTCAACCGTGGGCCGGGCGTGTTCATCAACGGGGGGCCAGGCAACCCGTCCAGCGCCTCGGGATCGCAGGCCAGCCCGCCATCGGGATATCCCCCGCCGGACCCCAACTCCGCCTGGTATCGGCGGTACCGGGCGACGCAGGACTACTGGTTCGGGGATAGGCACCATCACGACCACCGATGGAGGCACCACTACCCCGTCTTCGTCTGGCCGGCCGCATACTACGTTGACGACGTCGACCAACTGTATCTGAACATCAATCCCCCGCCGATCTTCGTGACCGGCGAGCAGCAGGCGGCGGTGCAGCCGCCCGCCGCGGCCCAGGAGGATAAGGCGGTTGCTCCCAAGGCCGACGAGCAGAAGGACGCAGCAAGGCCGGAGCCCGCCGAAGATCGTCAGCCAGCCCGGGAGCGGCAGCGCACCGCGGGCCGGCTCGACCCCGAGAAGCTGCACGAGCTGATGGTCGAGGGGACGAGGCTGTTCTACGACGGCAAGTACAATGAGGCCGCCGCCACGTTCCTGAGGGTCACGCTCGCCGACCGCCAGAACGTCGACGCCACGCTGGCCTATGCCATCGCCCGGTTCGCCACCGGCGACTACCAGGTGTCGGCCCTGGCCATCCGCCGGGGCGTGCGGCGGATTCCCGAGGTGGTAAGTTCGACGTTCGACGTGCGGTCCCGCTATGGCAACGTCGATCACTTCCGCGACCATCTGGCCCGGCTCGAAGGCCATCTCCGGCATCACGCGGAGGACGACGACGCCTGGATCGTTCTGGGCTTCGTGAAGCATTTCTCCGGCGAGCGCGAAGTCGCGGCCGAGATCTTCCGGCGGCTCAAGGACCGGCCCAGGGCCGATCGCCAGTTGGCGGACATCTTCCTGGAGGCCAAGCCCCTTCCGCCCGCCACTCAACCCGCCGGTGCCGCCGCCTCGCAGCCCGCGGCCAGCGCCGCCAACATGCTCCCGCCGCGAAGCGAGGGCCTCGCCGCCGATCCAGCGCCGCTGATTTCGATCGAGCCCGCGCCGTGACAGCCTCCGGGGCCTGGCGTTCCGTTGGGATGGGTACCTCGCGAAAAAACTGAGGGGGCGGGATGAGATGTCCCGCACCCTCACGTGCTCTCCCCGGGAACAGGCTCGGTCAAGCTATGGGCTACCGACGCGGATCTCGAAGGTCGGGCCGGGAGTCATCGGGGCCGAGGCACCTTGGGCGGCGGAGTAATAGCTGCCGTGGGTCAACCGCAAGTGATAAACGCCGGGGACGCCGGCCACCTGGAGTGTCAACGTGGCCACCCTGGCCGCGCCGGGAGTCATGGTGCCGGCGGTCGTCGCGCCCAACGGCGCGATGGTGGTGAAGTCGCCATCCACGGGGTTGTCGATCGGGCCGGCGAGGGCGTCCAGGCTGTGGGTGCCGGTGTAGGTCCGGGTGCCGGGGTCCAGGGCCTTGGCGGCGCAGGCGGCGTCCTTGGCCGTGCTGCGGCAGACGACGCGGTCCTGAGCGTCGACGATGATCCAGTCGAGTTGGCCGCAGTCGTAGCGGCTGGGTAATCGTGGCACCGCCGTCCCGCCGGTGCTGGTGAGATATCC
>JACQVT010000538.1 GCA_016209665.1 Planctomycetota bacterium
GTGCCGGCCTTCTCCCAGCTTGGAGGGAAATACGGTACGTCCGTGCGTTTCCAGGCCGCGTCGATGGCGGCACGGTAGGCATCCGCCTCCTTCATCAGTTCCCCCGCCTCGTCCCGGCGATCGAGTGCCTTCGCCGCATCCGCCGTGCACAGCATGCCCCGCAGGTTCCAGAAGTCGTACCCGACGATATGGTGCTTGCCGTCCCACAGGTATTCACCGTCGGCGACCGCGTTCGGCAGCACGCCGGCGAACGGCGAATCCGCTGGTGCCTGTCGCCGGGCCTTCATCGTCCAGTCGACCGCCCGCCGCATTTTCGGATAGACCTCGGCCAGCCACGCCGCATCGCCGGTGATCTTGTAGAACTGCCAGAGCACCCACACCGCCTGGCCGTTGGCGTCGAACTGGCCCTTTTGCGACTCGAACCGGCCGTCGGGAAGCTGATGCTCGAGGTACTTGCCGACAGCCACGCGGGCGACGTCCATCATCCCCGCCTCCTCCAGCTCCATTACCTGGTAGGCGCCGTCGCGAATGTAGAACTCGTCGTAGAAACCTTCGCCGCCGTGGACCTCGCCATGGTCGCTGGCGATGAGTTGCGTCACATGAGCCGCCAGCAGAGCGTCGGTGGCCTTCTCGTCGGGCACGATGATGCGCGTGGTCCCTCTTACCCGCTGCTCCCAGTATTCGCGGGTACGATTCCGCCAGACCTGCCAGTCCTCGTCGGAAAACCGGGCTTCGTCGTAGCTCGCTTCGAATGGAATGCGATAGACGTCGCATAGGATCTCGGCCCGCACGGTTTCCAGGGCCCATTCGCGCGTCTGGCCATCCACCTTATCGCCGTCGATGATCTCCATCCATACCTTGGCCGGGTACACGCCTCGCCCCAGGGTCGTCATCCCGACCACCACCCAGTTCAGGAAGTCCTCGCCCGCCTGCGCGGCCGTAGCCGCTCCGTCGTGGCGAAGGCCCGCCACCGGCCCGTCGAACGCCGCCTTCCAGTCGGGTACCGACGGCAGCGGCGTCGCCCAGAACTCGAACTGGTAAGCAACTCCTCCTTCGGTCGTGCTCAACAGGATCATCGGATACCAGCCGTTGGCGCAGACCTTGACCTGGGCCCGGCTGAGCGGTTTCAGGTCCGGACCGATCCGAAACCGCACTTTGCGCTTGCCGGCCAGCAGCAGTTCGTTGTCGGGCGTGATCCGCGTGCCGAAGTTGTAGTCCTTCAGCCCGATCACGCTCCACGAATTCTGGAAGTAATCGAACGGCGGCCGCTCGGCCCCAGCCGGCGCCGCCCAGGCAACCGCCGCGATCAACAGTACAACCTGGCACCCGATGTATCGCATGGCAGAACCTCCATAGACCTGACTCGTCGCAGATCATAACTCACTACCAGCCGGCTGGAGAGTCACGAGGAGGTTTGACCGTGGGCCGGCGACGGGTTTGCTTGCGGGAACCTGGGGAATAGCTTGCGGGCATGGTTTTCTCCAACTAACGCTCTGGGAAGGAGTTATGCGACGAGGGGCGGCGGCGCGACGGGTTCGTTTCGACGGAGGCATCTGTGCGCCGGGGCTCCTTGGTCTTCGTAGTGGACGGCCGGCGGACTATGGACTTGTGAACGAGCCTACTACGACAACAGGCGCGCCGTCCCGAAGGGAAGGAGAAGAAGGAGATACCACGCGTGGTTTACGACGTGTGGATAAGCCGTCGAACTTCGTTTAGGATTTCCGGCACATCCCAGGCTCGGCGAGAGTGACTTCACCGGCGGCAGACCGAGTTCAGAGACGTGGAGACTGGCCCATGTGACGGGTTCTCAAGTCTGGCTATGACCCAATACCACAGCCAGTACTGGGCACATGCGTTGACCCTGCGGGGAGTCGCGGGCAGCATCGAAACCCTGTCCCGCTCCATCGCCAACGCCCGCGTCGATCTCAACCCCCACCAGGTGGACGCGGCCCTGTTTGCCGTTCGCTCCCCGCTCTCCCGTGGCACCATCCTGGCCGACGAGGTGGGCCTGGGCAAGACCATCGAAGCGGGCA
>JACQVT010000539.1 GCA_016209665.1 Planctomycetota bacterium
AGTATTACCTGGTGGCCACCGACGGGATCAGTTCGGTCTACAGCGGCACACCTCTCGTGCCACACAGCGTCACCGTCACCAATCAGCCGACGCTGGCCTCGGTGAGCCCCAACAATGGACCCGCCGCCGGCGGCACGCCCGTCTCCCTGGCCGGCACCCTCTTCCAGGAGGGAGCCAGCGTCCTGTTCGGCGACGTGCTGGCGAGTAACACCGTGGTCCTGTCGGCCAATCAGATCACCTGCGTCACCCCGCCCCACTTCCCGGCCATGGTCGACGTCAAGGTGGTGAATCCGGATTCGACGCAGGCCACCCTGCTGAACGCCTTTGGTTACGAGGACACGAGCGTGGTCCTCTCGATGCCCAACACGAGCGCCGACTACGGCACGATCGTGCAGCTCGATCTGTCGGCGGCCAACGTCGTCGGCCTGAGGGCGGCGGACCTGACCATCACGTTCACCTCCGGCGTTCTGGCGGCCCAGGGCGCCACGACGGGCACGTTGACGGTCGGATGGTCGCTCTCGGCCAACACGGCCACGCCCGGCACGGTGCGGCTGTCGCTGGCCAGCGCCACGACGGTCAGTGGCTCCGGCTCGCTGGCCCGAGTTAACTTCAACGTGGTCGGCGTGCCGCCCGCCTCGACGGCCCTGACGATCAGTTCGGCCACCTTGAACGACGGAGCGATCACGCCGGGCCTCAGCCACGGCTCGTTCGACGTGAACGGCTTCTTCACCGTCAGCGGTACGGTGAACTACTTCGTCAGCCGTCCGGTGCCGGGGGTGACGTTGACCATGGCCGGTGGCGGAACCTACTCGGCGGTATCCGACACGAGCGGCCAATACTCGCTGGCCGACGTGCCGACCGGCACCTACACGCTCACGCCCACCAAGAGCGACGACGTCGCGGAGATCACGGCCTACGATGCCTCGCTGGTCTTACAGGCGGCCGCCGGGCTGCGGACGCTGACCGCCAACGAACGGACCGCCGCCGACGTCAACCGCAACTCGGTGGTCTCTTCGATGGACGCCTCGTACATCCTCGAGAAGTCGGTGGACCTGATCCAGGTGCCGTTCCCCGGCGCGGGGATCGTTTGGGCCTTTGATCCTACCCAGCGCCCATACGCCCCTCTGAACAGCAACCGGACAGCCCAGAACTTCACGGCCGTCCTGCTCGGGGACGTCTCGGGCAACTGGCAACCCGGCATGGACCTTGCATTGCCCGCGGGCGGCGATCCCAAGGTGCCGTCGGCCACGAGCGCGAGTCTCAGCCTGGCTGACGTTTCCGGCCAACTGGGCGCCGAGGCGGTACTGCCGCTGTACCTGGACCTTCAGGAAGCCGCCCTGTACGCGGTCGATCTCGTGCTGAGCTACGACCCCACGAAACTCTCCGCCGGGACCGTATCCCTCGGCAGCGCCGCCCAGGGCATGATGATGGCCGTCAACACCCAGACGCCGGGTGCTATTCACATCGGCCTGGCCGGGGCCGACCCCGTCACCGCCGGCGGCGCGCTGCTGGAGATCCCGTTCGCCGTGCTTGGGGTCTCCACGTCGCCGATCCCGGTCGCCTTCCAGCGGGCGGTGCTCAACGAGGGCCAGATCCCCGCCAACCTCGACGACGGCTCGGTGACGATCCTGTTTTCCAGCGCCGACTTCGATCGGGACGGCGACGTGGACGCCGACGATTTCGAGCAGTTCGTCTCCTGTGCATCCGGCCCGGCGGTTGCCCTGGAGAGCGGCTGTGAAGCCAAGGACTTCGACGGCGACGGTGACGCCGATCAATCCGATTTCGGCTTCTTCCAGCGGTGTTACAGCGGGGCGAACGTCGCGGCGAACCCGGGCTGCGCGAACTGAGCGAACTGCGCCGCGGCCCGCCTGCTGACGGGAATTCCTTCTCGCACCAGAGGGTGTGGGGATCCTTTCCCTCCGGTACGTCGGGGGCGGCACGCTCCCTCGGCCACCCCTCCGTCGATGGGGACGCCGGCTGCCAGATCGACGCACCAGGCGGGCCGTTCGGGTCGCCCGAAGCGGATGGTGCCCTGTTCGCGGCGATGAAATCCAATCTGCGGTCAGACGTTCCCGTGGTGGAACTCGACTGCAACGTGCGGTCACTCACAGCGAAAGGACAAACGCGACCAGGTCGTCGATCTGATCGGGCGTCAGCGTCTCCACGGCCCCAGCGGTCGAGCCGTGCCTGGCCTGCCGCAAGAGTTCCTTGATGGTCGCGAAGCTGCCGTCGTGCATGTAGGGCGCTGTGCGCCAGCATTCGATCAGCGTCGGCGTATCGAACTCGCTGCGTCGGTCATATGGGCCGGCCGATCCGACATCGTGCCGCCGCCGATCCGTATACAGCGGAGCGGGGTGACAGCTCGCACAGCCGACGCTCGCGTCCAGGAACAACGCCTTGCCGCGCTGCGCCGCTTGGCTCAGTCCGCCGTTCCGAAGATGCGGGCTCGGCACCGGCGGCAGCGAGCCGAGGTACGCATCAATCGCGGCGGCGTCTGATTCCGGGCGAGCCGCGAACAGGATGTGCTGGATGCCGGACCGCACCGCGACTTCGGCGCTGTCCCGGACGCCCAGCGACATGGATGGCGGCGTACGATGGGCCAGGAGCATACTTCGGGTGTTCTTGGGGTTGCCCAAGCCGTCGTTCATGAGGTCCCAGTTGAAGCCGTCCGCGCGGGCGTCGGGATGGCAGCTCGCGCAGCTCTGCCAGTGCTGGAAACACAACCGGGCGTCGTGGAACAACATCTCACCGCATCGGTCAGGGGACGCCGGCGGCTGCGGGCCAAGCGAAATCTGTCGGATCGGCTCGCCGTCGCTTTGGCCGAGGTCAACCACGGCGACGGTCCCGGAGTAATACTCGGTCACGTAGACCTTCGATCCGCCCACCGCGATTCCGCGCGGGCCCTGCCCGGGCAGCGCGATCCGCCGCCGCAGGCCCACCAGGAAGGACAAATCATCCGGTACGTCGGGCCGTGAGCCGACGTGGTAGGCGATGGACTTGTCCTGCTTGCCGACCTCGATTGTCTTCGGCTCGTCGGCGGTCCGTGCCGCGGCGGCCAGCCTGGCCTGGAGGGCCCGAGTGTCGATCACGCTCAGCTCGTGGGACCCCGCATGACTCACGCAGAGCCAACGCCCGTCGGGCGTGCAGGCTACCGCCCAGGGGTTGGCCGCGCCGGAGTCCACTTCATCCAGCAGGACGGTGTTGATCCAAGTCTTCGCGTGGGCATCGAGCACGCTGAGCGCATTCGTGTTCATCCAGCCGCGGTCCAGTTGCGTCGTTGGCATGTTGTATCGGGCCAGAACGTGCGTGACGTATACCCGCGCGCCATTCGGCGAGACGCAGACGCCCCTCAAGCTCGAACTGCCGGCCGGCAGTCGTATCTCAGCGGTTTCTCCGGTCTCGGCGTCGATCGCACTGACCACGGCTGCGGTATCATCGGTGTCGGAACGACCCGCCGGCAGATGATTCGCAACGAAGACGCTCTTGCCGTCCGGCGTGACCGCGGCGGCGACCGGTTCCCGACGCACCGGGATTCGTCGCACTTCCTTCGCGGCCTGGACATCGATGACCGCCAGGTCGTTGTCGAACCGGTTGCACACGTACAGCCGCCGGCCGTCGGGGCTGAGAGCCGGTCCCGTGCTCGTATGCCCCCCCGGCAGCGTTCGCCGCGTGGTTCCGAGGCGTGCATCGACCACCACAACGGTACTGCGAGGGGCGGCACAGGTCACGTACAGCGTTTCATCGTCATCCCCGCGCACCAGGCCGGTTGGCCGATCGGGGAGACAGATGGAATTGATCCGCCGGTCGTCCTCGAGACTGACAACGGCGATTTCCCCTGCGTCCGCATTGGCGACGTACAATCGCTTCCCGTCCCTGGAAACCACTGCCGCAAGTGGCCCCCGGTACGAGACGACCGGCTCGGCAGCGGGAGCGGGATCGGGCGAAGTCTGCCGCAGAAAGATGATGAGGCTCGCGCTGACCACTGATAGAGCGATGACGGCCGCGAAGCCGCGCTTCATGAACCCACGATCTCTCCAGCCAGGCGTTGCAGCCAACACGGGCCTCCTCCGCGACGCGACTGTCATGCCGGCTCGCCAAGGACCTCCACGTCCTGGCGCATGCGCTGGAGATCCTCCGGCGCGATGACCAGATCCGCGGCTGCGGCCGTCTGAATGATCTGATCGGGACGGCGGGCGCCGCACAGAACGTGCGTCACGCCCGGCTGGGCCAGCGTCCAGGCCGCGACCAGCACGGCCATCTCGCACGTGTATCGGACGGCCAGCTCCTTCCAGCGCTCCAGCATGTCCAGGACGCGCCGCCGGTTCTCCGGTTTGTACCACGGATTCCAGTCGGTATTGCTGCGGAACTCGACCTGGCCGAACGTCCGATCCATCCCGACCTTGCCGGTCAAGAGGCCTTGTTCGAGCGACATGTACGTCAGCGCGGCCAATCCCCTCTCGCGGCACATGGGAAGGATGTCCTTCTCCGGTCCGCGCCACAGCATGCTGTAGCGGAACTGGTCGCTGGCCACGCTGCCGCAGGCCAGGTGCTCGGCCAGCTCTCCCGTGGACACGTTGCAGACGCCGATCGCCCGGATCTTCCCCTCGTCGTGCAGCTTCAGCAGACAGGCCATGGTGTCGCCGATGGCCGTGCGGTCGGGCTCCACGGAAGGCCAGTGCGTCTGGTACAGGTCGACGTAGTCCGTGCCCAGGCGCTGGAGGCTGCCCTCGATCTCCTCGCGGATGGTATCCGGCCGAAGGCTTCGCCGAACGGTCTTGCCGTCGATGGCGAAGAACTCCGAGCCGCGGGCATCGTTCCACCAC
>JACQVT010000529.1 GCA_016209665.1 Planctomycetota bacterium
ACGTGAAGTTCCTCCAGGGCAAGAAGGTCCACATCGTCACCGTCAACGACTACCTGGTGAAGCGCGACGCCGAGTTCGCCCGGCCCATCTTCGAGCTGCTGGGGGCGACGGTGGGCTACATCCAGGCCGGCGAAGACCCCGGCGGGCACGAGGGGCTGCGGGCCAAGGCCTACGCCTGCGACCTCACCTACGGAACCAACAGCGAGTTCGGATTCGACTACCTCCGCGACAACATGAAGACGCGGTGGGAGGACCAAGTGCAGGGCCGCCTCGACTACTCGATCGTCGATGAGGTCGACTCGATCCTGATCGACGAGGCCCGCACGCCGCTGATCATCAGCGGCCCCGCCCGCGACGACGTCAGCCGCTACAAGTGGGCGGACAGCCTGGCCCGATCGCTGGTCCGCAAGCAGGGGCAGTGCAATGCCGAGACCGCCCGGCGGTTGAGCGAATGGGGCCGGAATCCGCCGGAGTACCTGCTCAAGAATCCCAAGTTCGACGACGCCGGCAAGCGGTTCCGCGTCGACCCCGAGATGCTCACCGAAGACGAGGCCGAGGCCATCGAGCACCGCCAACTGTACGTCGTGCAGCGCGACCGCAAGAGCGTGCACCTGACGCACGAGGGCGTCGCCCACGCCCAGGAGGAGGCGGGCATCGGCAGCTTCTACTCAGGGGCGAACATGGAATGTCCGCACCTGCTGGAGAATTCCCTGCGGGCCCACGTGGTCTACGAGCGGGACAAGGAATACGTCGTCCAGGACCGGGCGATCATCATCGTCGACGAGTTCACCGGCCGGCTGATGTACGGCCGGCAGTGGTCGGACGGCCTCCACCAGGCCGTCGAGGCCAAGGAAAACGTGCCGGTCAAGGAAGAGACGCAGACGATGGCGACGATCACCATCCAGAATTTCCTCAAGCTCTACGAAAAGATCGCGGGCATGACCGGCACGGCCATGACCGAGAGCGAGGAGTTCATGAAGATCTACAAGCTGGAGGTGATTGCGATTCCGACGAACCGCCCGGTGAACCGCAACGACCACAACGACAAGATTTACCGCACGTTCGCGAACAAGTACGAGATGATCGTGGAGGAGATCCACGAGATGCGGCGGCGGGGCCGGCCCAACGATCCGTTCCTGCTGGCCGAGGTGTTCCGCCGGTACCGCCCGATCCTGCAAGGCCGGATCCAGGCCGGCCAGCCGGAGGGGCCGGCCAGGCTGGAACGGCTCGATGAGGCCATGCGCCGGTTCGACGCCGCCGAGCAGGGCGATGAGAAGACCATCGCCTTCATGATGGAGACCTACGACGAGCTGATGGGGGAACTCGCGACCGGCCGGCCGATCCTGGTCGGCACCACCAGCGTCGAGAATTCCGAACGGCTGAGCACGCAGCTCGAACGGACCTACGGCATCGAGCACGAGGTGCTGAACGCCAAGTTTCACGCCCGCGAGGCCGAGATCGTCGCCAAGGCCGGCTGGCGCCAGATCCCGCAGCGCGGCGACAAAACGCCGCTGGGCAACGTGACCATCGCCACCAACATGGCCGGCCGCGGCACGGACATCAAGCTGGAGGCGGGGGTCGTCTACGCCAAGTGCAAGGTGCCCCTGGACGTGCTGCAAACCAAGCCCGACTATCCCGCCTCGTCGCTGGCCATGTTCCCCCTCGGCTCGACCAAGTGCTGCATCCACTGCGAAGAGTACGACCCGGCCACGAAGTGTGCCCACTGCTACAAGCCCAAGCTCGATCCGCGGTTCCCCGATCTGGGCCGGAAGGTCTGTTCGCTGAACGCGCCGTGCGGCCTGCACATCATCGGCACCGAACGACACGAGGCCCGCCGCATCGACAACCAGCTTCGCGGCCGTTCGGGCCGCCAGGGCGACCCCGGCTCGAGCCGATTCTTCCTGTCCCTCGAGGACGACCTGCTCAAGCTGTTCATGCCCGACTGGATGCTCAAGATGATGGAGCGGCTGGGGTTCACCGAGGGTGTCAGCCTCGAGGACAAGCGCATCAGCAAAGGCATCGAAAGGGCCCAAAAGAAGGTCGAGGAGCGGAATTTCAGCATCCGCAAGCACCTGCTCGAGTGGGACGAGCCGATGGACTACCAGCGGCGAAGCTTCTATTCCGAGCGGCAGCAAATCCTCGAGGGCAAGCGGCTTTCGGAGCTGATCTGGCGCATGCTCGACGAGGAGATCGACACGTTCGTCGAGGACTACCTGGCCGGCGACTATGCCGCCCGCCGGGTCAGCGACTGGTGCCGCAGCGGCCTGGACGTGACCATCGTCCCCTCGGCGCTGACCGAGGACGAACCGCACTTCCTGCAGCAGCGCATCCGCGAGAAAGCCCGCGAGGAGGCCCACGACGCGATCCGCACCAGCCTGGGCGAGTACATCGACGAGGAGGCCCCGCCCAACGAATGGGACGTCGGCGGGCTGCTCAAGTGGGCCGAGCGCATGTTCCATCACGTCGGAGCCACGCAGAACCAGCTCCGCAAGATGCAGCCGGCCGAGATCGAGGAGCTGCTGGTCGAGGCGGCGAACCGGCATTACGACGAGATAGACTTATCGCCGGTGGAGGCGTACCTCGACCCGAAGTACGGCCGGTCGGCCTTGGCCGATTGGGCCCGGGCGAAGTTCAGCATCGACCTGAAGACCGACCAGATCGCCGAAGGGTCGGCCGACCGGGTCAAGGAGATCATCCGCCAGAAGGTCCGCAGCGCCTACGAGTGGCGCGAGGTGCACTACCCGGTCGAAACGATCATCACGCGTTCGTTCAACACCGCCGGCGCGGACAACGTCTTCGCCCTGCAGCAGATCGTCGACTGGGCCAACGCCAAGTACCGGCTGGGCTGGGGCACCGACCGTCTGGCCGGCAAAAGCATCGACGCCATCGCCCAGGACCTGGTGAACGCCC
>JACQVT010000039.1 GCA_016209665.1 Planctomycetota bacterium
CACGGGTACGCTGACCAACGCGGCGGGCGGTGTGATCGACGTGCTCGCGGGCGCCAGGGAGGGGGCGCGAACCCTGAGCGGCAACCAGATCGACAACGCCGGCACGATCAACGTGAGCGGGGCCGATCTGAGCTGCACCCTATCGGGCACGAACCCCACGTTCACGAGTACGAGCACCATCGCCATCACAGTGGACTACAAGGTCCAGATCCGCGGCGGGACGGCGACGTTGGCGGGGACCCTGGAAGCAAGCCTCAAGACCGGGCTGGACCCAGCCGCCGATACCACCTTCGATGTGATCACCATGACTTCTGGCACGATGACCGGTATGTTCAACCCGTTGATCCTGCCGCCTCTGGCCGGCGATCGGCATTTCGAGATTACTTATCCGCCGAACAAGGTTGCGCTGGTGGTCAGGACGGGGCCGAACCCCGCGCCGATGATCGCCAACATCCCCGACGCCACGATTCTGGAAGGAGCCGCTTATATCGGCCCCCCACCCATGTTGCTGCAGGGCAACCCGCCGATTACCTGGTCGCTCGTCGCGGGGCCGGAAGGGATGACGATCAACACCGTAACGGGCGTGGTGACCTGGCCTGGGCCAACCACGTCCGGCAGCCCTTTCACCATTACGATCCGGGCGGCCAACGACGTAGGAAGCGGAGACGAGACGTGGATACTGACCGTCACGGTCCCGGCACCCATTATCGCCGATATCCCCAACGCGTCGGTCCTGGAAGGCACGGCGTATACGGGCCCAACGCCAACCGCGACGCAGGGGGCGCCGCCGATCACCTGGTCCCTGGTAAACGGGCCGGCGGGCATGACCATCGACAGCAGCACCGGCGTGGTTTCCTGGCCATCGCCGACGGTGGCGGGGAGCCCGCACACGATCACTATCCGGGCCGCCAATGCAGTCGGGGACGATGAGGAAAGCTGGCAGCTCACCGTCATTTCTAAGGCGCCCCAGATCGCTGCCATCGCTGACGCGACGATCCAGGCCGGCGTGGCCTACACCGGCCCGACGCCGACCCTGATTACGGGTGCGCCGCCGGTGACGTGGTCGCTTGCGGCCGGTCCGGCGGGCATGACCATCGATCCGGCCACCGGCGTGGTTTCCTGGCCCGATCCGGCCGTGGACGGCAGCCCGCATGGCGTCACCATCCGCGCGACCAACGATTACGGCAGCGATGACGAGACGTGGCGGCTCACGGTCATGGTGCCGCCCGTTATTGCGGAGATTCCGGACGGGTCGGTGCAGGAAGGCCAGCACTACACCGGCCCGACGCCCGCGCTCAGCCCCGGCGGCGGCCCCGCCCAGTGGACGCTCGTCACCGCTCCGCCGGGCATGGGCATCGACGGCAACGGCGTGGTCTCCTGGTGGGCGGTTCTGGAGGGCAGCCCGCACACGATCACCATCCGCGCGAGCAATCCGTTCGGGGAAGACGAGGAGACCTGGCATCTCACCGTCGAGCTTGGTTCGCCGGTGATTCAGGGCCTGGCCGACGATACCTTCGCCGAGGGGCAGCCCTACATCGGCCCGGCGCCGATCCTGACCCGGGGCAACCGCGACGTGGAATGGTCGCTGGCCGCCGGGCCGGCGGGCATGACCATCGATCCGGCCACCGGCGTGGTCCGCTGGCCAGATCCGACCATCGTGGGCAGCCCGCACACGATCACCATCCGGGCCGCCAACCCCGTCGGGCAATCCGACGCCACCTGGCGACTCGTCGTGGTGGTCGAGCCAGTCATTTCGCAGATCCCCGATGCCGCCGTGGACGTCGGCACGCCGTACACCGGCCCGACGCCGGTGCTCACCCCGCCGACGCTGGTCACCTGGTTGATAGTCGAGGGACCGCCGGACATGAGCATCGATGGCAACGGCGTCGTCCACTGGCCGAATCCGACGCTGGAGGGCAGTCCCCACGCGATCACGATCCGGGCGGCCAATGTCGCCGGGCAACACGAAGTGACGTGGCACCTGACCGTCCGGCCGATCGCACCCGTGATCGCCGCGCTCGGCGACGACTACCTGGTGGACGGCCAACCCTACTCTCGGTCCGCGCCGGCACTGCTGAAGGGCACGCCGCCGGTGACCTGGTCACTCGTGGAGGCCCCGGCCGGCATGACGATCGATCCGGATACGGGCGCCGTCACGTGGCCCGTTGCGCAGGCCGCGGGCGCCCCGCACACGGTGACCATCCGCGCGACGAACGCCGTCGGCAGCGATGACGGAACCTGGCGGATCGGCTTGCTCGTCCCCCCGGTCATTCTCGAGATCCCGGATGGCACGGCCATCGAGGGCCAAGCTTACACCGGGCCGTTGCCTGCGCTGGCGCAGCCGACTCGCGCAACCTGGAGCCTAATCGCCGGTCCGCCGGGGATGAGCATCAGCGCCGCCACTGGCCGGGTCTCCTGGCCAACGGTTACCGGCCAGGACAGCCCGTTCACGATCACGATCCAGGCCGAAAACGAACTGGGCGACGATCAGGAGAGTTGGACGCTCACGGCGGTCTCCCCCCCGGTGATCGCCGACATCCCGGATGCGACGATCAATGAAGGGGTTGCGTATACGGGACCGGTGCCCGTTCTCTTGGGCGGCAGCCAACCTGTGACCTGGTCTCTGGTGGCCGGCCCTGAGGGGATGACCATCGATTCCGCGACCGGCGTCGTATCCTGGCCCGCGCCCGTGGGATCCGACGCGCCCTACGTCGTGACGATCCGTGCCACCAACGCCGCCGGCAGCGACACCGAGAGCTGGCAATTGCTGGTGCCGGTGAGCTACACGGCGGTTGTTGCCGCCGACGTGAACATCGCCCCGGCCGGCACCCCCGTCAATCTAACCGGCATTGCCACGTACCTGGATACCGGCCTGCCCGCGCCCAATGTGCCGGTGACGATCCGGATTCGCGTCAAGGGGACGCGACGTCTCATCGAGACCGCAACGGACGAGACCGGCGCGTTTACGACGGTATTCCAGCCACTGCCGGGAGAGGCGGGTCGCTATGTCGTGGGGGCGGAACACCCGTCCGTTGCGCTGGACCCGCAGCAGGATGAGTTCCTTCTGGTCGGCATGCGGATAACGCCGAAATCCGGCTCCTATCGCCTCGCGCCGGGCACACCATTGTCGGTGCCCATGGAGCTGCGCAACCTGGGTGACACCCTGCTGACCGGCGTGGGCGTGGCCGTCGAGGGCGCGGCCGCAAACCTGAGCGTGCAGTTCCCGGCGCCGGGCACGCTGGATCCGATGGCGGTGCTGCCGATCAACCTCGAACTCTCCGCCGGCGACGCGTCGGTTCAGCACCACGACGTGAAGCTTGTTCTCACCAGCAATGAAGGGGCGCTGGCCGAGGCAACACTCCATGTACAGGTGGTGCCGCTTGTGCCGCAACTGGCCGCCACGCCCGCCTCGATCAGGGTCGGCATGGTGCGCGGCATGCAGACGGTGACGCAGTTCGAGCTGACCAACACGGGCGGGGCCCCGACCGGCACGCTGGATGTTCTGATCCCCTCGGATCCATGGATTTCGCTGGGATCACCGCCCAGCATGGGACCGCTGAATCCGGGCGAAACCGCGGCGGTAATCCTCCGTCTGTCCCCGGGAACCGATCTGCCGCTGGGCCTGTACCAGGGCTCGCTCTGGATCGGGCAGCAGGACGGGACCGGCGTGTCCGTGCCGTTCGAGTTTCACGCAATCTCCGACGCGCTGGGCGATCTTAAGGTCATCGCCGAGGACGAGTACACGTTCTTTGCCGATGGCGCGCCGCGCGTAGCCGGAGCCCGGGTGGTCCTCACGGACATCCTCAATGCCACGATCGCCGAGGGCGTCACTGGCGAGAACGGCGAGATCCTCTTTCAAGACCTTCGAGAGGGGACGTACGTCCTCGAGCTATCGGCCGACAGGCACGACCCGGACCGCGGACCGGTGACGGTCAAGCCGGGCACAACGGAAGAGATTTTCGCCTTCCTCCCACGCCAGCTCGTGACCTACAGTTGGATGGTGGTCCCGACGGAGATCCAGGACCGCTACCGGATAACGGTCGAGGCGGTGTTCGAGACGTATGTCCCCGCCCCGGTGGTGACCGTCGACCCGGCGCTGGCGACCATCCCCGCCGACGTGGACGAGGCCCAGGTGGTCTACACCTTTACCAATCACGGTTGGATCGCGGCCCAGGACTTCCGCCTGGTACTCCCCACGCACCCGCGGTACGACGTCCTCCCGTTGGTGGACGCCGTGGACGAAATCCCCGCGCGCACCTCGATCCAGGTGCCAATCCTGTTTCGGAAGAAGAGCACCGCGGCCCAGGGTGCGTTGGGACAGCCAGTGCTTGCGTCGACTGAGTCCTGCGGTGGAGGCCACGAGGGTTTGATCGCCCTGGCCGCCCATTATGACTATATCTGTGGCGCTAACATCGAAAGGACCGTGAATATGACGGTCATCGGCTACGCCATAGACGCCCTGCATCTACGGAACTTAGAGGGGATAATCCTCACAGCGTGGTGTGCTTTCGCTGACCTGACAGGATATGGGCGCACTTGGGGCCACAGTGGCATGGGCAGGTGGAGTAGGGGGACCCGAACACCACGTAGAGTGTTTTCGGGGGGGGAGGGGAGTGCTGGCTACGGCGGCTTCGACTGCACCCCGCCAGACTTCGGCTCCTTGCCCATGAACGATTCGACTGCCGACGCGGCTTCAGCCGACGCGCACGCGGACGCGGGTGAAAGTCCGCCCGTCAACAAAGGTCAGCCGGAGTTGCAGGAGGAACCTCAACCGGCCGGCGTCTGCGCCCGAGTCCGCATCCGCATCGAACAGGATGCGGTCCTGACCCGCACCGCCTTCCTGGGCACGCTGGAGATCGAAAACACTCAACCCGACATCGGACTCGAGAACGTCCGGGTCATCCTGCAGATCACGGATCCGAACAGCAGTCCGATGGACGATCGCTTCGCCGTCATCGGGCCCGAACTGACCGGCATCAGCGACGTCGACGGCGGCGGCGTGATCCCGCCGAGCGCGTCGGCGAGCGCGCGGTGGACGTTCATCCCCACGCACGATGCCGCCCCCGAAGGCCCGACGCGCTACCTCATCGGCGGCGAACTGAGCTACACCGAGAACGGCACATTGGTCACGGTGCCGCTCCTGCCGGACCTCGTTACTGTGTACCCGGAGGCGCGGCTGGACCTGAAGTACTTCCTCGAGCGCGACGTCTACAGCGATGATCCCTTCACCGACGACGTGGTCGAGCCGGCCGTGCCGTACTCGCTTGGCCTGATGGTTACGAATTACGGCCGCGGCCAGGCGCGGAACCTCACCATCACCTCGTCTCAGCCCGAGATCATCGAAAACGAGAAGGGGCTGCTGATGGACTTCCAGATCATCGGTACGCGGGTGGGCACCGACGCGGTGATGCCGTCGTTGACCGTCAATCTGGGCGACGTCGACCCGGGCAAGTCGGCCGTGGCACAGTGGATCATGACCGCCTCGCTCCAGGGACGGTTCTGCCACTATGAGGCGTCTTTCGAGCACATCGACGGCCTCGGCGACCCGCGCCTGTCGCTGATCGACAGTGCCACCATCTTCGAGATGCTCCACGCCGTTCGCATGGACGCACCCGGCGACCTCGGACTTCCGGACGATGATGGCCTGCCCGACTTCCTCGTCATCCGCGAGGCCCCGCCGCCGCAGCCGGGCAGCAACTGCACGGTGGAGGATAACGATGATGCGCCCACTGCCATCCACTCCAGTGAAGGCCCGATCCTGCCGGTGAACGCGATCCTGGACGGCACGATCGACGGTGCTCCCTCGGAGAGCGACCTGGAGGTCGAGCTGACCGCAATCGTGCCCGGCGGTTGGGTGTACCTGCGGGTCGACGACCCGGCGGCCAATCAGTTCCGCCTGAAGCAGGTGATTCGCTCCGATGGGCGGGAGATCCGCGTCGGCGATAACGCCTGGCAGACGCACCGCGTCATTCGGCTTGAGGGCCAGCCCCCCCGGCCGCAGGATCGGCTTCATCTTGTAGACAAGGACAGCACCGGCTCTTATCGGCTTATATACGCTCCGCCGCTGGACTCCGATAGCGATGGGGTGCCGGATCGTAGAGACAACTGTCCTAACCACTACAACTCCGACCAGGCAGACTGCGACGGAGATGGGAAGGGTAATGTCTGTGCCATCGCAGAGGGGGTAAGTCAGGACTGTAACCTCAACGGCATACCCGATAGCTGCGACATGGCTGCCGGAACCAGCAAGGACTGCAACGCCAACGGCGTGCCCGATGAATGCGACATCGCCAACGGGACCAGTCGGGATCTCGATCACGACAGCGTGCCCGACGAGTGCGACCTGTGCCCGAACACCATCTCCGGCGCGCCCGTGGACGAGCATGGTTGCTCGCCGCTGATGGCCCGCAAGATCTTCTACAACAACTCGTACTTCGACGGCAACAAGCCCGGCATCGATCCGGCCCCAATTGCGGGCCCCAACAACGACGATTCCGACGCGATCGATCCCGGCAAGGAGCCGCTCATCCCGGGCTACGGGATGGCCACGTCTGCCAACTGGACTGGCTTCGCCCAGGGCATCAACGGGCTGATCTACGATGTTAAGGATCCGAGCCGGGCGCCGGTGGTAGGTGACTTCCTGTTCAGGACCATCGGCAAGGCCGGCACCTCGCCGCCGGTGGTGGTCGCACCGAGCGCTTTTGCCGTTCTGCCCGGCGCGGGCGTGAACGGCTCGGACCGGGTGGTCATCACGTTCTCGTCTTGGCAGACCGGAGGCGCGCCGGGGGGAACATGGCCTTACGGCTCCGTCCAGAACACCTGGCTGCAGGTGGACATCGGGACGGGGTTCGGCCTGCCAGCCCCTGACACGCACTACTGGGGCAACGCCGCCGGCGACACGGGCCAAGGCAACATCCCTCCGAACATTCTCGTGAACCCGACGGACGAGATCTGGATCCGCACGCATCCGACGACGCCGCTGAACCGATCGCCGGTGCAAGACATGGCCGACGTCAACAAGGACAGTTTGGCGAACCCGACGGACCAGGTCTATATCCGCACGCACGCGACCACGCCGCTCAACTGCGTGCGGATGGTCGTCAGATGAACGTTGCGGTGCATGGCGAGCCCGCCACGCTGTGGCTGCTGATTCGCCCGCTTGAATCGTGCCGCGGCCACACCGGGGAAAAGTGGTAGGCGTAACCGGCCGGGCGCTGTACGATAGCTGAACCCAGCCCGGCGGCGTAGCCGGGCAAGGTTGTCTGGGAGATGTCGGCTCAAACTGAATGCAGCTTGTTCTGCTGACCCGGAGGTTCCCATGCGTAGGCGTATCATCCTGGCCGTCGCCGCGACTCTGCTTGGAGTTCTTTTCCAGGGTGTCAGTTGCCTGAACGTCGGTCCTGGGTATCCGCTCGAAGCATTGCTTCCGAGCTGATGGCTCGACCCGGGCGTCGTTGTCCAGATCTCCTGCCCTCACCACCGTTGCGGCGGGTCGATTTCACCTGCGCCGCCAAGCGTAGGGTTTTCTGTCTCGCGGCTCCGCCATTGCGTCTGAGGCTCGACGTCGCTTGTCTCCCACCACTCCTTCTTCGTGCCTTGTCGTGCTTTTTGTGGCAATCGCTCTCCTGTATCCCGAACCCCAAGCCCCGCCCCGGCATGTCCCATCCGCGCAATCAGCGAGAAGCCGCCCAATCCGCGTTCTCATCTCCCCGGGCGAGGAGAGTACGGCCCGCAGACGCACGCAGATCACCGCAGATGAGGAGCCGGGCCCATTGCGATCACAGAACCAGTGGTGACCCCATTTCCTCCTCCTACTTCTTCGCTGGACCCCCCTGGACCGCCTCCTGGGTGGGGAACCAACGGCGCTTCGCGGCCCCCTGCCCCAGCTTCGTGTTGCCGCACCGTTCCACCAGGGCCTTGTAGAAGCGATTGGCCGTCTTCGGGTCCAGATTCTTCACCCACGAGCCGGCTTCGTTCAGGAC